>CAHJWV010000587.1 GCA_903643055.1 Burkholderiales bacterium
GCTGATGCGGTCATTCGTTGCCAAGGTCACCGTCTTGATCTGCTCGGCGCCTGCGCTGCATTGCGCCGGGCCGCTGGCAGCGCATTGACACAGTGAAGAGGCGCCGGTGTGAATGACGTAGCAGGAGCCGGCGGTGGTCGGAAGAAAGCTGACGCGGATCGATTGATTGCGCATCACCGCCTCCGAGCGGGCATAGCGCAGATCGGCCGCCAGTTGCACCGCCGCGCCATCGGTGTGGCGGGCGTCGACCAGGCCTTGCAGCGATGGCGTGGCGATCGAGAGCATCACGCCTGCCACGGCCACGGTGACCATCAGTTCGATCAATGTGAAGCCGCGTAGCTGGTGATAAAAGGGAGAGGGGCGCTGGGCTTGCATGGTCCTGCCTGGTTGCTGGGGGTGAAGGCACTGTAAAAAGTGCTCACCGCTCATGCGACCCTAGGAGGAGGGGAGGCCGTCTGCTTTGACGAGGGACCCTCCAGCGAGGGGACACCCGTCAGCGCCAATCAAATGTCGCGAATCAACTGCCGGAATTCATCGACATCTTCAAAGCTGCGGTAGACCGAAGCGAAGCGCACATAGGCGACTTTGTCGATGCGCTTGAGTTCGCGCATCACCAGTTCGCCCAGCCGGGTCGACGGGACTTCCTTGGCGCCGCTGTTCAGCAGCTTGTCCTGGATGCGCTCGATCGCGGCGTCGATCTGCTCGACGCTGACCGGGCGCTTGCGCAGTGCCAGCGACATCGAGCCGCGGATCTTCGAGATGTCGAAGTCGGCGCGGGTGCCGTCCTTTTTGACGACCGAAGGCAGCGCGATTTCGGCCCGTTCGTAGGTCGTGAAACGCTTGTCGCAGCTGTGGCAGCGCCGGCGGCGGCGAACGACATCGCCCTCGTCAGACTCGCGCGTTTCAACGACCTGGGTTTCTTCGTGGCTGCAAAAGGGGCAACGCATGGCTCAGTGAGGCGCGCGTGGCAGGCGCCGCCCTGGGCAGGGCAGCGCCGCTTCACGGCTGCGGCGAAGCGGCCGGACGGCTGTCACCGATACACCGGGAAATCGCGCGTCAGCGCTGCCACCTTGGCCTTGACGGCGGCGATGTTGGCTTCGTCATGCGGCTGGTCGAGCACATCAGCGATCAGGTGCGCCGTGGCGCGAGCCTGGTCTTCCTTGAAGCCACGCGTCGTGAAGGCCGGCGAGCCGAGGCGAATGCCGCTCGTGACCATCGGCTTTTGCGGATCGTTCGGGATGCCGTTCTTGTTGCAGGTCATGTGGGCCTGGCCGAGGATGGCTTCGGCTTCCTTGCCGGTCAGATTTTTCGGGCGCAGATCCACCAGCATCAGGTGCGACTGCGTGCCACCGCTGACGATGCGTAGGCCGCGCGAGGCGAGTGTCTCGGCCAGCACGGCCGCGTTCTTCACGACTTGCTGCTGATAGGTCTTGAACTCGGGCAGGAGCGCTTCCTTGAACGCCACGGCCTTGCCGGCAATCACGTGCATCAGCGGGCCGCCCTGGATGCCCGGGAAAATGGCGCTGTTGACCTTTTTCGCGATGGCTTCGTCGTTCATCAGGATGATGCCGCCGCGCGGGCCGCGCAGGCTCTTGTGCGTGGTGGACGTGACGACGTCGGCAAACGGCAACGGGTTCGGATAGACGCCTGCGGCGATCAGGCCGGCGTAGTGCGCCATGTCGACCATCAGGTAAGCGCCGATGGCTTTGGCGACCTTCGAGAAGCGCTCGAAGTCGATGTGCAGGCTGTAGGCCGATGCGCCGGCGATGATCAGCTTTGGCTTGTGTTCATGGGCCAGGCGCTCCATCGCGTCGTAGTCGATGGCTTCCTTGGCATCGAGCCCGTAGCTCACGACCTTGAACCACTTGCCGCTCATGTTGAGTGGCATGCCGTGGGTCAAGTGACCGCCTTCGGCCAGGCTCATTCCCATGATGGTTTCGCCGGGTTGCAGCAGGCCGAAGAAGACGGCCTGGTTGGCCTGTGAACCGGAATTCGGTTGCACGTTGGCATGGGCCGCGCCGAAGAGCTCCTTCACCCGATCGATCGCCAGTTGCTCGGCGATGTCGACGTATTCACAGCCACCGTAGTAGCGCTTGCCGGGATAGCCCTCGGCGTATTTGTTGGTCAGCTGGGTACCCTGCGCGGCCATCACGGCCGGCGAGGCGTAGTTTTCCGAGGCGATCAGCTCGATGTGATCTTCCTGGCGCTGATTCTCGCGCTGGATGACAGCCCACAACTCGGGATCGACGTTGGCAAGGGTGGATTGGGTCCGGTCAAACATGGTTGGCAGTCCTCTTGGTCAGAAGTCCCTCAATGCGAAGCCCGCCTCGGTGGCGGGCTGCGGCAGGGCTGCCCAGGCGAACGGCTGAACCGATTCCAGTGTCTGCAAATCGGGCCGCGCTTCCCAGTGGTTCACCACGTCAGGCCCGGGTGGATCGGGCCTTATCGCCAGTTGCGCGGCGAGGGCGAGTGTACCGCGGCCCTCGCCGCAGGGCGAAGCTCAGGACGCGTCGTGATGCAACAGCGCGATTTGCTCTTCGCCGGGCTTGTGGGCGGCCGGCTCGGTCAGATTGACCGGATCGGCGCCTGTCAGCGTGGCCGTGGGCAAAGCGGCCGATGCAGGCGGCACGATCAACGGCGCGTTGACCGCAACGATCTTGCCGGCCGAGATGCGCCGCAGGTGGTCTTGCTCAGCCAGCACTTTGCCGGCGTAGCCGCCGTCATCGGTGAGGTTGGCCGCACCGACATAAAAGCGCAGGCCGGCCTCGAGGCTGCCGGCGCGCCGGATGCATTCCTTCAGCACCTGCACACCGACACGAAGGTTCGTCACCGGGTCAAAAGCTGCGTGATTGCCGCCAAAGGCTTCGTATTTGTCGTCATGGACCTGGGTCATGACCTGCATCAGCCCCTGCGCACCGACCGGGCTTTGCGCGAACGGGTTGAAGCTCGACTCGATGGCCATGATGGCCAGGATCAAGGTCGGGTCGAGGCTGACCTTCGCGCCGACCGTCCAGGCCTCCTTGACCAGCCGGCTGATCGGCTCGGGTGCCACGCGGTATCGGCGAGCCAGCCACACGGCGACCGCCGCCTGCTGCTGCGTCAGGTCTTTCGGGTCGATGGCGGTGGCGCGGCTGACCGCGGTGGGTTCGCTCAGCTCGGCAAAAGCCAGCGAGGTGCGGTCGGCACGGGCGTTGTGCCGGGCCTGCAACCAGTTGAACGCCTGGTTTTCGACCGAATGGCGCAGGTCGGAATGCGTGGCCGCAAACAGCAGCAGCGCTGCGACGGTCAAACCGAGCAGGGCCAAGGTGTTGTGGCTGACCTCAAGCAGCCCATGGCCCACATCACTCAGAAATACATGCGTTGATCGGATCGTTGATCGCCTTGTCTGGTTCAGCTTCGAAAACAACTCTTGAAGCGCTGTCATGTCACTCCTTTCTTCTCTGTCTCCCTCGGCAGCAGCTGGGCTCTTGAGAGCCCTTCGCGTCACAAAGCGACAGTGATAATCCACGCCCACACCGGGGAGGTCGGACAGTTCCGCCACCGCGCCGTGCGGCCGTGGATTGGCAACGTTACACCCCTTGGATTCGGGATGAAGATTCGGGTTAACCCTGATCTTTGTCAGGCTAGTCGAATTCTAGGAAGGCTTTTCATAACCGGTCAACCATTACAAAGCCGGATCTAATGACTTAAAAATATGAAGTATCGAGACTTGCGTGACTTTATGGCGATGTTGGAACGCTCGGGTGAATTGAAACGCGTGCTCGACCCAGTGTCTGCGCGGCTTGAAATGACAGTGCTCAGTGACCGCGTTTTGCGCGCTGGCGGCCCGGCCTTGTTGTTCCAGAACCCCACCGGTTACAAAATTCCGGCGCTTACCAACCTGTTTGGGACCCCAAAACGGGTTGCCTTGGGCATGGGCGCGACCGATGTCGGCGAACTCCGCGCCGTTGGCCAGGTGCTCGCGAACCTGAAAGAGCCGGAGCCGCCGAAGGGTTTGAAAGACGCTGGAAAACTGTTGCAGATGGCGAAGGCGCTGTGGACGATGAAGCCGGCGCTGGTGCGCCACCCGGACTGCCAGCAAGAGGTGCTGGAGGGCAGCGAAGTCGATCTGGGCGAGTTGCCGGTGCAGCTTTGCTGGCCGGGAGACATCGGTCCGCTGATTACTTGGGGCTTGGTCATCACGCGCGGGCCGCAGGCGGTTGCGAATCCGCGCAAGCGGCAGAACCTGGGCATCTACCGCCAACAGGTGATTGGCCGGCGGCAAGTCATCATGCGTTGGCTCGCGCACCGGGGCGGCGCCCTCGATTTCCGGGATTTCGCGCTGGCCAGCCCCGGCCAGCCATTTCCGATTGCGGTGGCCTTGGGTGCCGACCCGGCCACGATTCTGGGCGCCGTCACGCCGGTGCCGGATTCGCTGTCCGAATATCAGTTCGCGGGCTTGCTGCGTGGCAGCCGTACCGAATTGGCCGATACGTCGGTGGGTGACAACGGCTTGATGCTGCAGGCGCCAGCCAGCGCGGAATTCGTCTTGGAAGGTCACATCCCGACGGCCGCCGCCGGTTTCACCGGCCACAGTGAGCATGGTGTGCCGATCAAGGAAGTGAATGGTTATCTGTATGCGCTTGAAGGCCCATTTGGCGACCACACCGGCTACTACAATGAGCAGGACTGGTTTCCGGTGTTTGAGATCCAGCGGCTGACTCGGCGCCACGACCCGATCTATCACTCGACTTACACCGGCAAACCACCGGATGAACCTGCGGTGCTGGGTGTGGCCTTGAATGAAGTGTTCGTTCCGATTCTGCAAAAGCAGTTTCCGGAGATCGTTGACTTCTATCTGCCGCCGGAAGGCTGCAGCTACCGAATGGCGATCATCAGCATCCGCAAAAGCTATCCGGGCCATGCCAAGCGCTTGATGTTCGGCCTGTGGAGCTTTTTGCGCCAGTTCATGTACACCAAGTTCATCGTGGTGACCGATGACGATGTCGACATCCGCAACTGGCAAGAGGTGATCTGGGCCATCACGACCCGCATGGACCCGGTTCGCGACACCACGCTGGTCGAGCAAACGCCGATCGACTACCTCGATTTCGCGTCACCGGTCAGCGGCCTGGGCGGCAAGATGGGTTTGGATGCAACCAATAAGTGGCCCGGCGAAACCAGCCGCGAATGGGGCCGCAGTATCAAGATGGACCACGGGGTCGAACAGCGCGTTGCGCATTTGTTCGACCGGCTGATGACGCCGGCTCAATGAGGGGCT
>CAHJWV010000588.1 GCA_903643055.1 Burkholderiales bacterium
CGCGGCGGCCTGTTGCAGCGCGGCCGGCGGCGCGCTCAGCAGCCGGGTTGCAATGAACAGCGGCACGGCCATCACGACCTGCGCTGCAGTCCATCGCTCGGCGCGCTGCTCGGTGTCGTTCCACACGTCGATTTCCACTTGATGCTCGCCCGGCGTCACCCGCATCACCACTTGCCCGCGATGCAGCCGATCTCGGTGCGGAGCCGCCAGCCGCTCGGCCAGCCAGGCATTGCCTTGCGGCCAGGTCAAGACGGCGTCATGGTCCTCGCGCTCGCTGCCTGGCGCATGAAAGCCATGGCGGCTGGCGAAGTAGTGCAGCCCGGCCCAGGCGGAGACCTGTGGCAGGCCGGCGCCGTAATCGTCGCGGCAGCAGTAGTCGAGATAACACCTCAGCGGTGCGGCGTCGAGCCGATGCTCATCGAGCCAGCGCTTGAAATCCAATGCATCGAGCGCGGCATGGGCATCGGTCCAGTGCGCGCGCGCGGTGGGCATGCTGAAGCCGATGTTGCGCCCGACCTGGGTCACCAGTTCGCTGAAGCGGCGGTACTGTGTCAGCGTCTCTTCGCTTTGCGCATGGACGGGCAGCAAGCCGTCTTGCCAGCGGCCATTGATGAACAGCCGCTCCTGCGGGCTGTGGCACAGATGGCGTTCGTCATAGACGCGCTTGCCGTTTTCGATGCGGCTCAGCCCGAGTTCTTCGAGCAGCGTGACGAGAGGCTCATCACGATCGTCAGGCAGCGGCAGGTAATGCGCACCGAGTGGGCAGGCCATGCCGGCGATCGCATGACCGCGGCTGTTGCCGCCGGCCTGGTCTTCCAGTTCGAGCAGATGCACATCGGCAATGCTGCGCTGCGCCAACGCGCGCGCGCAGGCCAAGGCCGCAATGCCGGCGCCGACGATCACGACGCCCGCGCGCCGCTGCACCGTGGGAGTTGGCAGGCTGCCGCTTTTCAGATCGCGCAGCCGGTGCCCGCGCGCATGCTGCGCGCCGACCCAGCCACCGTCGTAATCGACCTGGTGCGCCGGCTTGCACGCCGCCAACGGCCACGCGGCCGCCGTGGCAAGCAAGTCACGCCGGCGCAGCTTCATTGGTGGATGCGGCCCCACTCCTGCTCGAAGGTCTGCACCAGTACCTGGTTCGACAGGCGATTGACCTCGGCGGGAATGCGCGCCATGTCGGGTGGGAATGACAGCAGCGCGGGCAGGCCCGCCAGGTCCAGGAAGCGCAAGCCCGGCGGCAAGGCCTGTGGCATGCGAAACGGCCGACGGCTGGCGAGAATGAAGCCCCATTCGCCAAAGCTCGGCACATGCGTGTGGTACGGCGTGATGGTGAGGCCCGTCGACTCCAGGGTCTGCGCAACCGTCCAGAAGCTCTGGCGGGCAATCAGTGGCGAGGTGGTCTGCACGACGGCATAACCCGATGCCGACAGGTGGGTGTCGAGCAGGCGATAGAAGCTCGAGGTGTAGAGCTTGCCGATCGCAAAGTTGGTCGGGTCGGGGAAGTCGACCACGATGACATCGAAGCTGCGCTCGTTCTGCTCCAGCCACGTGAAGGCGTCGGCATTGACGATGTGCACCTTCGGCGAACGCAGCGCATCGGCATTGAGCTGGCGCAGCAGCGGCTGTTCTGAAAACAGCGTTGTCATGTGCGGGTCGAGTTCGACCAGCGTCACGTCTTGCACGGTTGGGTACTTGAGAATCTCGCGCACCGCCATGCCGTCACCCCCGCCCAGCACCAGCACATGCTGAGGCGCGCCTTGCGCGGCCATCGCCGGGTGAACTAACGATTCATGGTAGCGGTATTCGTCGCGCGAGTGGAACTGCAGATTGCCGTTCAAAAACAGCCGCACGCCGAGTGAACTGACCGTCACCACGACGCGCTGGTAAGCGCTGGTCTCGCTGTAGAGAATGCGGTCGCCATAGAAGCGGTCTTCAGCCCAGGTGCTGATGCGATCGGCGCCGGCCATCACCGCCAGCAGGGCGGCGATGACGCCGATGCAGGCCAGCGCGTGCGCGCCGACGCGGCGCAGCTCGGCGCGAAACAGCCACAGCGACCACACCGCAACGCCCACGTTCAGCAAGCCAAAGAACGCGCCGGTGCGCACCAGCCCGAGCTGCGGCACCAGCAGCAACGGGAACGCGACCGATACCGCCAGCGCGCCGAGGTAATCGAAGGTCAGCACCTGCGAGACCAGATCCTTCAGCGCATAGCGTTCACGGAAATGCCGCTTCAGGATGCGCATCACCAACGGAATCTCCAGCCCGACCAGGATGCCTACCAGCCCGACCATCGCATAGAGCGCCATCCGGAACGATGGCGCGGCCAATGTCTGCAAGGAAAACAGCGCGGCCGGCATCAGGCCGCCAATCAGGCCGACCAGCAATTCGATGCGCAGGAAATGTGCGACGAGCTGGCGATCGAAGAAGCGCGACAGGTACGAGCCGATGCCCATCGCGAACAGGTAGCTACCGATCACGGTCGAGAACTGCAGGATGGAGTCACCCAGCAGATAGCTCGCCAGTGCGCCTGCGGCCAGCTCGTAGACCAGTCCGCAGGCCGCGACAACGAAGACCGATGCGAGCAGCGCCACTTCGGCCGGGCGGATGCCCGGCGTATCGGTGCTCGGTGCCTCGGTCGGCGTGTGGTCGCGAAGCGCTGTCGTTGTCTCGTTCAAGGCGCGGCCGAATCCGCCTTCGTATGACACGAATGCATGCTCTGTGTTCTAACCGTGTATCGCCGCGGAGACGATCATCCCGATCGCGATGCACATCGAGCCGACCACGATGGCCAGCGCCACGTTCTTCTTCTCGACGATCTCACCCCAGAGGTCATAAGGGGTCAGCTTGTCGACGACGATGAAGCTGATCCAGAAGACCAGCACGCCCAATAGCGCAAATAGGGCCGAGCCGACAAAGATGCCGGGCTTCATCCATTCGATTCCCATCATGTGGAGCCTCCTGTTCGTTGATCTGTGAATTGATGGAATGGGGCGAGCGCGAGCCGCCTCATTTGTGGCTGCCACCGCTGGAGTAGCCGCCGTACGAGCCGCCACTGGTCGATGAACCGCTGTAATAGCCACCGGAGCGCGCGCTGCTGCGGCAGTTGCGGTATTCCTGTGACGACTCGCCGTAGGCCGAGCGCACGCTGTCGCAATCATTGCTGCTGGCGCAGCGGAAGATCATCAGCACCAGGATGATCAGAAACAGCCACAGGAAGATTTTGCCCAAGAGCGCGGCCGAGCCTCCCGAGGTGGGCGTGCTGTCGCGCTTGAACACGGCGGGCGACAGTTGGAAGGCTTTGGCCACCACATCGGCGGGCAAGCTTTCGCCCGCCGACCAGACGACTTCGTCGCCCGTCTGTTCGCGGTTGAGGCGCTTTTTCTGAGCTGAGGCGGTGCCGACGTAATCGGTGTTCTGTGTCAACTGATCGCGGGTCAGCTGCCAATAGAACTCGCCCAGCACATAGCTGATCTTGCCGGTGTAGCTGTAGAGCTTGCGGTAGGTGTCGCCCTGATAGCTCAGCTTGGCTGCGGTGGCCGATGGAACGCCGGTGATGGGCGCGCTCCAGCTCCAGCCGTCTTCCGCATCGATCAGGAAAGCGAAGCCTTCCATGCGGTGATAGAGCAGGTATTCGCGCCAGAAGCTTTGCTCTTCGGCATCGACCTCGCAGCGCTCCACGTAGCCGACCACCTGCCAGCGCAGCGCTTTGGCGCCGAGCGTCAAGCTGCCGTTCTTGCCCAGCGGAATCAGCGGTTCGCTGCCGCTGTTGCCGCCGTTGTCTTGCGCGTAATGAGCCAGGTCGGCGCCGACGCCCGTCGACACATCGACGACCGAATGGCATTGCTGGCACACGATCGATTGCGTTGTCGCCAGCTTGACCTCCAGCGCTGCGCCGCAGTTCGGGCAGGCCAGGCTGCGCGCCGTCATCGCCTTGATGCTGAGCGAGCCGTCGGCGCCTTCGGCCAGGCCGGTCATCGCCATCTCGCTGAGCGCGACGGAGCGGCCGACCGACCAGGTGGGATGAGCCGCGTCGCTGTAGTCGAGTGTTCCGACCTCGTCGCGCGTGCTGCGCAGGTCGGCCACCATGAAACCGCGCTCGGTGTTCGGCTTGGCGGGCAGCTCGCCCTGGGCAG
>CAHJWV010000589.1 GCA_903643055.1 Burkholderiales bacterium
GGCGAAGTGCAAAGCCTGGCCGAGAGCGTGCCCGATGCGGGCGGCGTGATGTTCGTGCCGGCCTTCACCGGCCTGGGCGCGCCGTATTGGAAGGCCGATGCGCGCGGCGCGATCGTCGGCCTGACGCGCGGTACCACCGTGGCCCACATTGCGCGCGCAGCGCTGGAGAGCATCGCGTTCCAGAGCGCGGCGCTGCTGCAAGCGATGAGCCGCGATGCGGTGGCGGCGGGCGGCGCGCCGGTGGCCGAGCTGCGCGTGGATGGCGGGGCTTGCGTCAACGACCTGTTGATGCAGTTCCAGGCCGATCTGCTGGGCATCCCGGTCGTGCGGCCGAAGGTGATCGAGACCACGGCGCTGGGCGCGGCTTACCTCGCCGGCCTGTCTTGCGGCGTCTATCAAGGGCTGGACGAGCTGAGTTCGCATTGGCGCGCCGAGCGCACTTTCCAGCCGACCCTGTCGCGCCCACGCGCGCAAGAGTTGATGCAGCGTTGGGAACATGCGGTGCGGCAAGCAACCTTGCCAGAGCGCTAAGACCGAAGCGGGCGAAGCGGCGCAAGGCCGGCCGCGCCCAAGCTGATCAGCGCAGCGCTGCGCTGATGGCAACAACGCGCATGACGCCAATGACACAGTGATGGACGCGATCAGGCGCCGCCGGGAAAAGCCACCGTCCTGAATGCCTATGCGCTTTTCGGAGATGATGCCGGCCTTCGCTGTCCGAACTTGCGCCAAGAGGCCTCTCATCGCTCCGTTTCTCGTCAAGCGCTTCGCGACCTTCTGCCTGACGCTGCTGGCCGCATCGGCAGTGATCTTCGGTGTGCTCGATCTGCTACCCGGCAATGTCGCCGAAGTGATGTTGGGCGATACCGCGACGCCGGAATCGGTGGCGGCGTTGTCGCGCCAGCTGGGGCTGGACCGCCCGCCGCTGCAGCGTTACCTCGCGTGGCTTGCTGGCCTTGCGCACGGTGAGATGGGCACGAGCGTGGCGTATGACACCCCGGTGCAGACCTTGATCGCCGAGCGGCTGGCGGTCACCGTGCCGCTGGCCGTGATCGCGATGGCGCTGACCGCGATCGCCGCGCTGGCGGCCGGGCTGTATGCCGCGTCGCGTCATCAACGCGCCGGTGATGCGATCGTGATGGCCGTGAGCCAGGTCGGCATGGCCGTGCCGAGTTTCTGGCTCGCCATTCTGTTGATCCTGTTGTTCGCGGTGAAGCTGCGCTGGTTTCCAGCGGGCGGCTTTCCGGGCTGGGCCGATGACCCGCTGGCGGCATTCAAGGCGCTGGTGTTGCCGGCGGTTGCGCTGGCCGCGGTGCAGGCGGCGATCCTGGCGCGCATCACGCGCTCGGCCGTGCTCGATGTGCTGCGTGAAGACTTCGTGCGCACCGCCCGCGCACGCGGGCTGAGCCGCAGCGCGGTGCTATGGCGCCATGTGCTGCGCAATGCGATGGTGCCGGTGTTGACGGTCGCCGGCCTGCAGTTCGCAAACCTGCTGACCGGCACGGTGATCGTCGAGAACGTGTTCACCTTGCCGGGCATCGGCCGCCTGGTGTTTCAGGCCATCGCCAACCGCGACCTGATCGTCGTGCAGAACATCGTGATGCTGATGGCCGCCGCAGTCATCGTCATCAACTTCGCGGTCGATCTCCTGGCGGTGGCGATCGACCCGCGGCTGAAGGCCCGCAGCGCATGAGAGGGCTTCGCAACCGGCCGTTGGCGATGGGCGGCGCGCTGGTCATGCTGCTGGCCGCGACCGCCTTGCTGTCGTGGCTGTGGACGCCTTACCCCGTGGCCGAGATCGACGTGCCGCACAAGCTGCAGCTGCCGAGCTGGCAGCATCTGCTGGGCACCGACAGCCTCGGGCGCGACATCGCCAGCTTGCTGATCGTCGGCGCGCGCACGTCGATGGCCGTGGGCGTGATGGCGGTGGGCATCGGCCTGATCGCCGGTGTGGCGCTCGGGCTGCTGGCGGCGGCCCGCCGCGGCTGGCTCGACGAGCTGCTGATGCGCGCGGCCGACCTGGCCTTTGCGTTCCCGGCGCTGCTGACCGCCATCATGCTGACCGCGCTGTATGGCCCGGGCCTCGGCAGCTCGGTGCTGGCGATCGGCCTCTTCAACATTCCGGTGTTCACCCGCATCACGCGCAGTGCGGCGCAAGGCGTTTGGGCGCGAGACTTCGTGCTGGCCTCGCGCGCTTGCGGCAAGGGCGCTTGGCACATCACCTTCGCGCATGTATTGCCTAACATTGCCAGTGTGCTGATCGTGCAGGCCACGGTGCAGTTTGCCGTGGCCATCCTCGCCGAGGCAGGCTTGAGTTATGTCGGCCTCGGCGTGCAGCCACCGCAGCCGAGTTGGGGTCGCATGCTGAACGAAGCCCAGGCGATGATGTTCCAGGCGCCTCAGCTGGCGATCTATCCCGGCCTGGCGATTGCGCTCAGCGTGCTGGGCCTGAACCTGCTCGGTGATGGCCTGCGCGACCAGTTCGACCCCCAACTTTCACGAATCCGTTGACTCATGGCACGCAACATCGAAATCAAAGCCCGGCTTTCTAACCTGACCGAAACGCGTGCGCGCGCCGAAACGCTGGCCGATGGCCCGGCCGAGCTGATCGCGCAAGACGACACCTTCTTCACCGCGGCCCGCGGCCGGCTGAAGCTGCGCGCCTTTGCCGATGGCCGCGGCGAGCTGATCTATTACGAACGCCCGGACCAGGCAGGCCCGAAGACCTCGTTCTATGTGCGCTCGCCAAGCAGCTCGCCCGACAGCCTGCGCGAGGCGCTGACGCTGGCTCACGGGCAGATCGGCCGGGTGCGCAAGCAGCGCGTGTTGCTGATGGCCGGCCGCACGCGCATCCACCTCGATCGCGTCGAAGGCTTGGGTGATTTTCTCGAGCTCGAAGTGGTGCTGGCCGATGGCGAGGCCGAGGCCGCTGGCATCGACGAGGCGCACCGGCTGATGGCCCGCCTGGGCGTGGAGCCACAGCACTTGATCGACGGGGCTTACCTCGATCTGCTGGCGGCGAAAGCGGCTTGAAGCGATAACGCCGTCGATGAGCGCGCTTTTGCAAGTCAGCGATTTGCGCCTTCGCCTGCCCGGCGAGGGCGGCCTGGCTGCGGTGCTGCAGGGTGTGTCGTTTTCGTTGGCGCGCGGCGAGGCGCTGGGCCTGATCGGCGAAAGCGGCAGCGGCAAGTCGATGACGGCGCTGGCGTTGATGGGTTTGCTGCCGGCCGGAGCTGAGCTCAGCGGCAGCATCCGCTTCCAGGGTCAGGAGCTGATCGGCCTGAATGACGAGGCGATGTGTGGCCTGCGCGGCCGCCGCATCGGCATGGTGTCCCAGGAGCCGATGACGGCGCTCAACCCCTTGCACACCGTGGGCCGGCAGATCGCCGAGCCGCTGCGCCTGCACCTTGGCTGGAGCGCTCGCCAAGCTCGCGCTGAAGCCTTGCGCCTGCTGGAGCGAGTTCGCATGCCGCAAGCGGCGCAGCGGCTCGATGCCTATCCGCATCAGTTGTCGGGCGGCCAGCGACAGCGGGTGATGATGGCTTCGGCGCTGGCTTGCAGGCCTGAGCTGTTGATTGCCGATGAGCCGACGACCGCGCTCGATGCGAGCGTGCAACGCGAGATCCTCGACCTGATCGGCGATCTCACACGTGAAAGCGGCATGGGCCTGCTGTTGATCTCGCACGATCTGGCGGCGATGGCAATGCGCGTGTCGAGCGTGTTGGTCATGCACGGCGGCCGCGTCGTGGAGTCAGGCGATTCGCATCAGGTGTTTACCTCGCCGGTGCATCCTTACACCCAAGGCCTGCTGGCCGCGCGACCGAGCATCAGCCGCCCGCGTGGCACGCGCTTGAGCACGACACCGTCTCAGGTTGCTGAACCGCGGCTTTGCCTCTGACACCTCTGACGTGACGTCGCTGCACGGGCCCTTCTTCGACGGGTCGACAGCATCGTCAGCATTTCCAATACAACGCAGTTCTATGAATAGAAGCGCATGGTCGATGAACTGAGCTTCATTGATCGCCTGCACCAGGAGTTCGCGGCGGCAAGCTTTCCGCAGAGCACCTCGTTCATCATCGACTCCGACCGCACCAGCGCCGCGACCGCCACCAAGCCAAACGCCGATGGCGAGCGCGTCGACCAATGTGTAGCGCGGCCAATGGCTCGAAGACCACCGAGTCGTGCCGATGGCTCTGGTGACACAGAACATCAAAGGGATGCCGTTGCGGCCCCTCACGATGTGGCGCTTGCTCTTTTCTTGTTCATACCCTGCCAACGTTCCGCACTCACTCGGCGTCGACAGGCTTTGTTCGCAGCTCTAACTACCAGTGGGCGCGAGGGCCATCCGAGGCGGCACGGGGAACGCCTGGCGGTGGTGTGAGCTGGGGAGTTAGCCGCTGCAGCTGTTGCATCTGGACACCGCATGCCGGTAGATGAATTGGTTCGATACCGTGTTAAATCCATGAGGGTAACTAACCCACCAAATAAACGGTGGCTGGCCCGGCGCTCAGGTGGGTTCAGTGTTCCGACTCGCCTGCTTCGCTCATCACAAAGCAGTCCTCTCTGGAGAATGAACATGTCTCGATTCAAACCTTGGGCTTTGACCCTGGCCCTCGCCGCGGTTCACGCGCCGAGGGTGTTGGCTGCCTCTCCTGCAACGCTGACCTATCTCGTTAACAACACCTGGAATGGTGGCTTTGTGCAGCCGTGACAGTCACCAACCCCAACAACGAGCCCTTGGATGGCGCGGCTCGCTGAAGATCAGCGGCACCGTCAGTAGCGCTTGGAACTCGACCTGGCAGCAGAACGGCTCCAGCCTCGAACTGAGCGGTACGAGCTGGAACAAGGTTTTGCCATATCGCGGCACTGACACGTCGATCGGCTTCTGTACCAATGGCACGAATGCACCGGCACCTGCGCCAGCGCCTGTACCGGCACCGCATCAACGATGTGCAGGCCATTCGGATCGGCCGCTCGGCAAGCGACGGCATCGCCGGCGATCAGCCATCACCAAAGTCAAATCACCTCACCCCGCAAACACCTTATGAAAACTTTCCAATCCTTGAAACTCACTTGGCGTCTGGCCGCTTATTCGGTGGCAGGCCTGCTTGCCACGGTGAGCCTGTCCAGCACTGCTGCGGCAGCCACGCCCCTTGTCAGCAAAGCCAGTGGCTTGTGTCTGGACCTTCCCGGCTTCAATTCGGAGCCCGGCACGGCCATCGATATCTGGGGCTGTAACGGCGGCAGCAACCAGCAATGGGACTTCACCGCTGCAGGCGAACTGCGCACGCTCGACGGTTCACGTTGCCTGGACGCCTCCGGGGGCGGCACGACCAACGGCACCAAGGTGATCTCCTATCCCTGTACCGGGGGCGCCAACCAAAAATGGACTTACTCAGGCAATGGCGCGGTCGTCGCCCAGTCGGGCTTGTGCCTGGATGTCATCGGTGGCGCCACGACCAACGGCAGCGTCGTTGCACTGTGGGGCTGCAATGGCGGTAACAACCAGATCTGGACCAAGGGCAGCGGCGGTGGCAGCGGCGGTTGCACGGCCAGCATCTGGACACGTGGCGTCAATTACCCGTTGGGCGCCGTCGTGAAATATACAAACGGCAACTACTACAAAGTGGTCAACGCTGGCGCGAATGGCAGTGACGGCACGGATCCGCTCGTCAGCGCCTGGTACTGGCAACCGACCACCTGTGGCAGCACCGGTGCACCTGCACCTGCACCTGCACCTGCACCTGCACCTGTAGATGCGCTGTCACCGACCTACCGCGGCGAAGGCACCTTCTACGATGCCAACGGTGAAGGTAACTGCAGCTTTGATGCGACCCCGAACAATCTGTTGGTCGCCGCGATCAGTACCACCGACTACGCTGGCAGCGCCGCGTGCGGCGAGTTCATCACCGTCACCGGGCCGAAGGGCAAGGTCACGGTGCGCATCACCGACCGCTGCGAAGGGTGCAAACCGGGCGATGTGGATCTGAGTCAGCAGGCGTTTGAAAAGATCGCCAACGTCGATGCCGGCCGCGCGCCGGTCAGCTGGCATGTGATCCCTGCCGATGTCTCGGGCCCGATCGCCTTCCGCTACAAGGAGGGCAGCACGCGTTGGTGGCTCGGCATCCAGGTGCTGAACCATCGCTTGCCGGTCACCAAGCTGGAGATTCGGCCGAACGGCAGCAACAATTGGATCAACGTCCAACGTTTGAACTACAACTACTTCGTTCACCCGTCGACCATCGCCGAAGGCCCGTTGCAAGTGCGCGTGACCGGGCTGGGCGGCGCCACGCTGCTGCAGAACCTGCCGGAGCCGTCTGACCGGCCGATCATTCAAGGAACCGGCCAATTCCCTTGAGCCTGAAGGCGAGTTTCAACGTGGGGCCGAGTGACATGCACGAAGCCTCGCAAGCAAGGCCTTGCAGATGAATGAGCGCGGGCCGGCGCCGTGTTGGCACCGGCCCGCGATTTGATCTTCGGGAGTGACCGGCGATCTGCAAGCCGCGTAGCATCGCTACCCATGCCTGCCACCGATTTGCATGGGTTTTCTTCCGCCGCCGTGCCGCTGTTGAAGGTCGAAGGCATCTCCAAACACTACCTGTTGCCGCGAACCCGACTCTGGGCTGCCGCGCCTCGGGTTCAGGCGCTTCATGACATCGGTTTCACCCTCGATGCCGGGCGCACGCTGGGCGTGGTCGGTGAATCGGGCTCGGGCAAGTCGACGCTGGCGCGCATCGTGATGGCGCTGGAGCGGCCTGACACCGGCCGCGTGTGGCTGCAAGGGCGTGATCTGCATGCGATGCCGCCGGCCGAGCTGCGCCGCGCCCGGGCCGGCTTCCAGATGGTGTTTCAAGACCCTTATGGCTCGCTCGACCCGCGCCAAAGCGTGGGCCGCATCGTGGCCGAACCGTTGACCGAGCTGCCGGCCGATGAGCGAAGGCATCGGGTGGCACAGGTGCTGGGCGAGGTCGGGCTGCGCGCAGCCGATGCCGACAAATACCCGCATGAGTTTTCTGGTGGCCAGCGCCAGCGCATCGCGATTGCGCGCGCGCTGATCACGCGGCCGCAGCTGATCGTGGCCGATGAGCCGGTCAGTGCGCTCGATGTGTCGATCCAGGCACAAGTGCTGAACCTGTTGCAGGATTTGCAGCAGCAGTTCGGCATCGCTTACCTCTTCATCAGCCATGACCTCGCGGTGATCCACCATCTGTGCGATCAGGTCGTGGTCATGCAGGCCGGTCGCGTGGTCGAGCGCGGCGCGACCGAGCAAGTGTTCAATGCGCCGACCCACGCTTACACCCGCAGCCTGCTCGATGCGATGCCGATGATGCCGGTGACGGCCGATGGCGTGGCTCCTGCTCATGTGAGCGCATGAGCCGCTGCGCCGTCGCAGGCAGCGAGGCTCTGGCCGGTGAAATGTCGTTTCGCGTGGATGGCGATGCAGCCCTTGGCGCGAACGATCGCCTTTCGTCGACATGACCATCAAACGTGGTAGAGGAGCGGCATGTTGAACCCGCTGCGATCGGTGAAAAGTTGTCCCTGCGTGCCGTGGGCAAGGCTGTGGACAAGTTCATGAACAACCCGGGCATCCCGGTCGCTATTGAGCTGGCGGCCGATGCTCAAAAAACAGGCAGGCCGTTTTTGATGCGGCCGAAGCGGAGAAAAGAATGCAGTTGACTCGTTCGATGGGCGCTTGCCCGGCCTTTGCCGGCATGCGCCGTGGCAGGGACTGGACCTCGGTCTGGGTGGCGGTGGAAATGGTGATGGCCATGGTGGTGGCAACAACGGTTTCGATCGCGGCGCCGATGGCCGAGGCCGTGGCGCAGACTCGCAAAGACAGCGTCGTGATCGGCATGACGCTGGAGCCGCCGGTCATGGACCCCACCGCCAACGCGGCTGCAGCGGTCGGCGAGATCGTTCACTACAACGTGCTGGAAGGTCTGACCAAGGTGCGCATGGATGGCAGCGTGGTGCCTTTGCTCGCCGAAAGCTGGACCATCGAGCCCGACGGCAAGCGCTACCGCTTCAAGCTGCGCCAAGGCGTCAAGTTCCAGGATGGCGAAGACTTCGATGCGACCGATGTCAAGTTCAGCTTCGAGCGCGCGAAGGCCGAGGGCAGCGTCAACAAGGCGAAGAAGGGGGTGTTCGACAACATCGTTCGCATCGACACGCCGGATCGCTACACCGTGCTGTTAGAGCTCGGCCAGGCCGATGGCAGCCTGCTGTTTCGTCTCGGTGAAAACACCGCGGTGATCTTCGACCCGAAGAGCGTCGACAAGGCCGGCACCAAGCCGGTGGGCACCGGGCCGTTCCGCTTCGAGGCGTGGTCGCGGGGCACCTCGGTGACCTTGTCACGCTGGGAGGGCTACCGCGATGCTCCTGCGGTGAAGCTGAAGAAGGTGAACTTCCGTTTCATCAACGACCCGGCCGCGCAAGTAGCGGCCTTGCTGGCCGGCGATGTCGATGCGATACCTCGCTTCAACGCGCCGGAAAGCATCGGCCAGTTTCGCGCCGATGCGCGCTTCAGCGTGGTCGTCGGTGGCACCGAAGGCAAGACGATCGTCGCGATCAACAACCGCAAGAAGCCGCTCGACGACGTGCGCGTGCGCCGCGCGATCGCTGCGGCCATCGACCGCAAGGCCTTGATCGATGGCTCCCAACAAGGCCAGGGCGCACCGATCGGCAGCCACCTGGTGCCCAGCGACGCCGGCTACATCGACCTGACCGGCGTGAACCCCTACAACCCGGCGCGCGCCAAGGCGCTGCTGAAGGAGGCGGGCGTGGCTTTGCCGCTGAAGCTGAGCTTGACCTTGCCGCCGCCGCAGTACGCTCGCAAGGGCGGCGAGATCGTTGCGGCGCAGCTGGCCCAGGTCGGCATCGAAGCGAAGATCGAAAACGTCGAGTGGGCGCAGTGGCTGTCGGGTACGTTCAAGGGTCGCTTCGACCTCAGCATCATCAGCCATGTCGAGCCGCTCGACTTCGCGGTCTATGCCGACCCCGCGTATTATTTCGGTTATGACTCGCCGTCCTACCGCAGCCAACTTGCGGCCTACAACGCGGCCACGGCCGACAAGGAGCGGCTCAAGCTGCTGGGTGACCTGCAGCGCCAGCTGGCCACCGATGCCGTCAATGCTTATCTCTTCCAGCTGCCGCAGTTCACCGTGGCACAGAAAAAGCTGCATGGGCTGTGGGTCAGCTCGCCGATCTTCGCCAACGACATGGCCGCCGTGAGCTGGCAATGAGCGGCGAGCCGCAAACGGCCCCCAGGCCGTTCTTTCCCGACCTGAGCGCGGCCGAGCTGCTGGCGGCTTATCGCGCCTGCAGCCTGTCGCCCGTCGAGGTGACGCGCGGCCTGCTCGATCACATCGAAACCTGGGAGCCGCATCTGCACGCCACGTACGCGCTCGATGCGCAGGCCGCGCTGGCGCAGGCTGAAGGCTCGGCCGCACGCTGGCAGCGCGGCCGGCCGCAAGGCGCGCTCGATGGCGTGCCGGTGATGATCAAGGAAAACATCGCCACGAAAGGCGTGCCGGTGCCGCTGGGCTCGGCGGCGGTCGATCTGGTGCCGGCGGCCGCCGATGCGCCGCCGGCCGCGCGCCTGCGCGAAGCCGGCGCAGTGATCCTGGGCAAGACGACGATGCCGGACTACGGCATGTTGTCGTCTGGCCTGTCGAGCTTTCATCCGCTGACGCGCAACCCCTGGGACTTGCGCAAAAACCCCGGCGGCAGCAGCGCGGGTGCGGCTGCTGCGTCGGCAGCCGGTTATGCGCCTTTGCATGTCGGCACCGACATTGGCGGGTCGGTGCGCTTGCCGGCCGGCTGGTGCGGCATCTTTGCGTTGAAGCCGAGCCTGGGCCGCATCCCGATCCAGCCGGCTTATGCCGGCCGTGTCGCCGGGCCGATGACGCGCACGGTGAAAGACGCCGCGCTGATGATGGCGGTGCTGTCGCAGCCCGATGCACGCGACGCGACCAGCCTGCCGTATCAGCCGCTGCCGTGGCTCGAACTCGATCGCCCGGTGCGCGGCCTGAAGATCGGCCTGCTGATGGAGGCCGGCTGGGGGCTGCCGGTCGACGCCGACGTGGCGGCAGCGGTCGAGGCGGCGGCGCGGTGCTTCGCTGAGGCCGGCGCGCAGGTCGAGCCGCTGCGGCCCTTCATGACGCGCGAGATGGCGGATGGCATGGACCGCTTCTGGCGCTGCCGGTCCTGGATCGACATCTCTGCCTTGACGGAAGAGCGGCGTGCCAAGGTGCTGTCTTTCATCGTCGAATGGGCGCGCGGCGGTGCGGGCCTGAGCGGCGAGCAGGTGTTCCATGGTTTCAGCCAGATGGCCGCAATGCGTGAGGCCGCGGTGGCCGCTTGCGCACCGTTCGACTTCGTGCTGTCGCCGACTTCGCCGATCTCGGCCTATGCCGCAGAGTGGCCCTGCCCGACGCAAGACCCGGCGCGGCCGTTCGAGCACATTGCCTTCACGCTGCCTTACAACATGAGCGAGCAGCCGGCAGCCAGCATCAACTGCGGCTACACCGCTGCGGGCTTGCCGATCGGCTTACAGATCATCGGCCGGCGCCATGACGACCTGGGCGTGTTGCAGCTGTCACGGGCCTGGGAGCAATTGCGGCCCACGCCACGCCCCTGGCCGCAAGCACCTCGCTGATGCAAGACGCCCGCGGCAACCCGGTCAGCACCGCATCGAGCGCGGCGCAAGCCCATCTGGAGCTGGCGCTGTGGCGCATGGTGTCGTTCTTCGACTCGCCGCTGAAAGACCTGGAGGCGGCGCAGGCCGAAGACCCGGCCTGGCCGATGCCGGCGCTGATGCGTGCAGGCTTCCTGTTATCGCTGACCGAGCCTTCGGTGATGGCCGATGCGCGCGCCGCGCTGGCGCAGGCCGAGCAACTGCTGGCCCACCACGCCACCGAGCGCGAACAGGCGCATCTGGCGGCCGCACGCAGCTGCGCGGACGGCCATTGGGCCCAGGCCTGCGAGCAATGGGACGAGATCCTGCAGCGGCACCCGCGTGACCTGTGCGCGCTGCAATGGGCGCATCTGTTCGACTTCTACCGAGGTGACGCGGCGCAGCTGCAAGCCCGTGTCGAGCGGGTGTTGCCAGCCTGGCCGGTGGATGACCCGCTGCGCCCTTACCTGCTGGGCATGCTGGCCTTCGGCCTCGAAGAAGGCGGCCATCCAGAGCGGGCCGAAGCCGTCGGGCGCGAAGCCACCGCGGGCCGCGCCAAGGTGCCCTGGGCGACGCATGCGGTGACGCATGTGATGGAAATGCAAGGCCGCCACCGCGAGGGCCTGCAGTGGCTGGACGCACGCCGGGCCGATTGGGCCGAGGGCAATGGCTTTGCAATGCACCACTGGTGGCATGCGGGCTTGTTCCAGCTCGAAGCCCTGGACACCGCGGCGGCGCTTGCGCTCTATGACGCACAGCTCTCCAGCGGCCAGGCCGCGATCACGCTGAACCGGCTCGATGGCGCGGCGCTGCTGTGGCGCTTGCATTTGTTGGGCGTGGATGTCGGCAAGCGTTGGGCCGATGTGGCGAGTGGCTGGGATCTGCTGCCGGTGTCGGCCGGCTTCTCGGTGTTCAACGACGTACATGGCCTGCTGGCGCTGGTCGGCCAGGGCCGCGTCGGCGACGCGCAGCTGTGGCATGCAGTGGCGCAAACGCGGCCGCCCGGCGCCAGCGGCCGCGACATCGGCGTGCCCTTGATGGCTGGCCTGCTGGCCTTTGCGCAGGGTGACATGGCGGCGACGGTGCGGATGCTGGTGCCGTTGCGGGCGCAGCTGCACCGCATCGGCGGCAGCCATGCGCAACGCGATTTGGTGACACAGACATTGCTCACGGCCTGTCTGTGCGAAGCGGGCCGTGAACGCCGTGCCCATGAGATCGCACATCAATTGCTGGCCGACCGGCAACGCGCACGCGGCCTATCGCCGCTGACCGAGCATTGGTTGGCCCAGCTGCCGGCGCGCGCACCCTCGCCTGGCCGCGTGGGGAGGCCTTGAGTGCCGGGCAGGGCAAAGTGAGGAAGGGATGGGCACGATGAGCACGGGTGCGCGGGCCGGCCCGATGGCGGGTGCCGCAGCGGCTTCTGGCGCGATGCACGGCGAAGGCGCCGCGCGCGCCGAGCGCGTGGCGGTGATCGTGGTGCATGGCATCGCCGATCAGCAGCGAGGCCATGCCGCGCAGGCGGTGGCGCTGCAACTGGCCTCGCAGACGAATGCCGAGGTGCTGCGCTGCGACGTTCCGATCGGCGTGCCGCCGCTGGAGCCGGCGGTGGGTTATGACCAATGGGCGCCGCAGGGCTTGTGGCAACGCATCCGTGAGTCGTGGCGCCAATCGCTGCGCAGCGACTTTCTGGACTGCCCGCCTGACGTTCAAGCACCGATGGCCCCTGCGGAAGAGGACGAGGCCGAGGGCGAGGCCTTGCGCAACAGCGCCGGGCGCGCCAGCGATGACGCGCCGGATGCCGGCGCCGTCGACAACGGCGTGCGCTTCACCGATTACCTGCTGGCGAAGGCGCATGCGGCGCGTGGTGACACGCCGGCCTCGGTGACGCCGTTCAACATGCCGTGCTTTGAACTGCGTGCCCATGGCGCGGGCGAGCACGACGGCCGCGCCAGCACGACCGAGGTCTTCGAGGTGCATTGGGCCGATCTGTCCCGCCTGTCGGGCGGCGCCGCGCGCATCGTGACCGAGCTGTTCACGATGTTGTTCCACTTCTCGAAGCTCGGGGCCGACACGGTGGCGGTGGCCGACGCCACGATGCCGCCCAACGCGTTGCTGTCATGGCTGAGCGGCTTTCACCGCTGGGCGCACTGGCTTTTCTCGCGCGGTATTGCGCTGCTGTTTCTGCAACTCGTGGTGCGCGCGCTGTTGCTGGTGCCGGCGGCGCAATTGGCCGGCCATGAGCGTGGAATCGGCGTGTCGGCCGCCGTGCTGGTGGGCGCGGCACTCGGCGCGTGGCGGGTGTTCCGTGGCCACAACTGGCGGGTTGCCGCGGTGTGGGGCCTGGGGGGCGGTGTGTAGCCGGCCGCGCTGGCCTGGCGGTTTCCGCAGATCGGTGCCTGGGCGGTGCTGGCGGTGTGGCTGGTGCTGCTCACCGTGACCTACCGGCGTTTCATCCGCTATGCCGAAGAGCGCTTTCGTGCGGTCTATGGCATTGGCTGGGCGCTGTGGGGTGTGACGATGGCGTGCGTGGCCTGGGGCGCTGCAGCGCATCAGGTGGCGCCCGGTGAGCTGGGTGCGGCGCAGCGGCTGGTGGCCGGCGTGTTGCGCGCGGTCGAGGGCGTACTGCTGTTGCAGGTCGGTGCCTGGGTGGGCATGGCGGCGTTGGTGGCCGGCGCGGTGGTCACGGGCGAGCTGGCCTGCCGCCCGAGTGCGCCGGGGCGTGCCGGCCGCAGCCAGAG
>CAHJWV010000590.1 GCA_903643055.1 Burkholderiales bacterium
TGCTTCGACTTTGTCGCCAACGGTTTTCATGTCTATCTCCTGCTGCAGTTAAATGAACGAAGCTATGAAAGCCTCACGAACAATGCAGTGTACCTATCTAGATAACAGCCCGTCATCGTGCATGCCTAAGCCTGCGATAGGTAAAACCAAAGCAATGCGAAAAACAATCACTCGCCAGCTGCTGCAGAACGCTAATGAGGCTCGAACCGAATGCTGGCCAGTGCGACGTGGTTGCCGCCGCGCCGCTGCGCCTGCGCGAGAGCCGCATCGGCGGCATGCAGCAACTCTTCCTGCGTGTGCGCGGTGTGCGGAAAGCTCGCCACGCCCATCGACACCGTGAAGCCGACGTCTTGCCCATTGAGCAGCACGATCTGCGTGGCGCATTGGCGGCGCAGGCCTTCCATGCGCGAATGCGCGGTTGCCAGGCCCACACCGGAAAGCAGCACCGCAAACAGATCGTCGTGGAGCCGGCAGGATGAATCCATCGCGCGGGTGTTGCTGCGCAAAAGCCGGCCCAGCGCTTCAAGAATGCGCGTGCGGGCCTCCGCACCCAATGCGCGTGCATTGTCGGTTAGCGGGTCCAGCGCGATCGACACCAGCGCGAACTCGCGGTGCTCACGCGACGACAAATCGACCTCACGGCGCAGTTGATCTTCGAAGTGCACGGCTTGGTACAGGCCGGTGATGCTGTCATGCACCCCGTGGTCTTGAGCGTCTTGGCGAAACGATTCCTGCGCGTGTTGCTGTGCTTCCAGTTGACGGAAGGCCTGATGCAGTTGGGCTTCCATTTGGCGTTGCTCGGTCAGTTCCACCCACACACAGCACAGATAAGCCGAAGCACCGCCATCCTGAGCCACCAGCGGCACACGCGTGACCGAAAACTCGCGCCGCACACCATTGAGTTCGATGCGGTGTTCGCTGAGCTGCGGCAAGGTCTGGAGCAAGGCCGAGTGATCCGCCGAGCGCAGCGCCGGCAAAGCCTCTGCGGCAAAGCAATCTTCATCGCGCAGGCCTTGAAGCGCAGTCCCGATCACCGTTTGCATGCGTTCATTCGCATGCACGTAGCGGCCGGTTCCGGCTTCCTTGATTGCGAACGAAGCCTCCATGCGGTCCAGCAGGACCAAGGCCAAAACCGACAAGGCCTCAGGCGCCAAGCCGAACGCAGCGCTCAGACTGCGCGCTTGATCGGCGCGCGCAGACAGCGTCTGCAGATTGGATTCCGTCATTTATTTTCTCGTCAATGAACCAGGCTGTTCGCCTGCCACCCATCGTGTTGACGTCACGCAAACCCGTCACCTGTTTATGCCTTGCCACTGCGCTACCGGAAACCCCTAGATTCATCATAGCGGCAGCATTTGTGAGCTTTGCAGCTCAAGGGCTCGCCAGCTCTTCACGTCGACGTAAAGATTCAGCAAAGTTTAGGGCCCAGGAATGGGAGAGCATCCCATTCCTGGACACATCGCATTCGCATATCGCCCGAACTTGGGCATAGCCTGGCGTCACAAACGGAAAGGTCGCTGAACTTCAATGAGCTGGGCCAATACCACTTGGCTCGAACCATTCCGACCGAAATTGGGCGACACCGCCCACGCGCCTAGAATTGCTGCTCCGTGCCGCCATGATCACCGCAATGAAAAAAAGCAAGCGCCTCAGCACGCGTGTGAAGTTAGACATCGTGGCGGTGTGCATTATCGGTACCGCATGCGCCAATGCCGGCCCCTCTGAACACGCGCTGCTGGAATCCCGATTCCCTGCGATGGCCAGCGGGCAGCCTCCCGGCGCATCGGCCGCGGCGCTTGCGGCGGCACGCTCGCTGGGGCGCGGTGTGAATTTCGGCAACATGCTGGAGGCCCCCGTTGAAGGTGCCTGGGGCCTGAAGCTGCAGGACGATTATTTCGACAAGGTGGCCGAAGCCGGCTTCGACAGCGTGAGGCTCCCGGTGCGCTGGAGCAACCATGCTGCGCCCACGGCCGATGCCACGCTCGATGAGGCGTTTGCAAAGCGCGTTGACCATGCCGTCGATGAATTGCTGAAGCGCCGGCTGACGGTGGTTCTGAACATGCACCACTACCGCCAACTCGATGGCGACAAGCTCGATCCCGGTGAAGCCGCGGTCGAGCCAGCGGTCGTCAAGCTGCGTTTTCTGAACCTGTGGAAGCAGATCGCGCAGCGCTACCGCGACAGACCTGCGGCACTTTTGTTCGAGCTCTACAACGAGCCGCATTCGGCCCAGCAAATGAGCTGGAACGACCTGGCCGCCCGCGCGCTGACATCGATTCGCCAGAGCAACTCGACGCGGGTGGTGGTCATCGGGCCCACCCAATGGAACAACGCGCGCGCCTTGAGCGACTTGAAGCTGCCGAACGACCCGCACCTGATCGTCACGATCCATCACTACGACCCCTTCGAATTCACCCACCAGGGCGCGGCCTGGGCGGAAGGTTCGTCAGCGTGGCTCGGTACCCGTTGCTGCACCCCGAGCCAGCAAGCCCAGATTCGGGCGCCGCTGGAGGTGGCCGCGGCGTGGTCGGCCCGGTACCGCTATCCGATCTATCTGGGCGAGTTCGGTGCCTACAGCAAAGCACCGATGGCATCGCGTGAGGCCTACACCCGCTTCATCCGGCAGGAAGCCGAGTCACGCGGGTTCAGTTGGAGCTACTGGGAATTCGCCGCCGGGTTTGGGGTCTACGATCCGGCCCTCCAGTCATGGCGTGCGCCGCTCAAAGACGCACTGCTCACCCGCTGACGTCGCCCGCTGACTTTCTTTGCGCCAAGGAAACTCGCTTGGCCCGGTACTTGCAAAACCCCCGCAGGGGATCACCATGAGCATCAGTCAATACATCAAGGAAATCGGCCGCGGCAAGGAGGGCGCTCGCTCACTGACTCATATTCAGGCGCATGAGTTGATGGGGTTTGTGCTCGATGGCAGCGTCAGCGATTTGGAGCTGGGCGCGTTCGCGATGGCCATGCGCATCAAGGGCGAAACGGTGGAAGAGACCGCCGGCTTTCTACAGGCCGTCACCGAGCGCTGCTTGCCCATTCCCACCACGCAACCGGTCGTCGTGCTGCCCTCTTACAACGGCGCTCGCAAGCTGCCGAACCTGACGCCCCTGCTTGCGTTGCTGCTCGCGCAGGAAGGCGTGCAAGTGCTGGTCCACGGCATGCCGGAAGACCCTGGCCGCGTGACCACCGCGGAGATCTTCCATGACCTCGGCCTGCCACTGGCGCGCGACGCTGAAGACATCCGCCAGGCCTGGCAACGCCGTGAGCCGGTCTACATCCGCACCGACGTGCTGTGCCCGCCGCTGGCCCGCCTGCTCGACGCGCGCTGGGTGATCGGCCTGCGCAATTCCGGCCACACCGTGGCCAAGCTGCTGGACCCCTGCCGCGCTGGCAGCGCCTTGCGGGTCGTTAACTACACGCACCCGGAATACGCAACGATGCTGACCGAGTTCCTGCAGGCGACCTCGGGCAACGCGATGCTGATGCGCGGCACCGAAGGCGAACCGGTCGCCGACCCACGCCGCTGCCCACGCCTGGACGTGTTCATCGACGGCACGCTGCGCAGCGACCTGTCTCGCCCGGCACAAGACGGCGTGCTGCGCGAGCTGCCCGTGTTGCCGCGCACCTGCGATGCGGCGACCACCGCGATGTACATCCAGTCGGTGATCAGCGGCGAAAAGCCGGCCCCCGCGCCGCTGACGCAGCAAGTGGACGCACTGAAGGCCTCACTCGCCGCGCTCCTTCATGCACATCCGCAAGAGGCTCAGCCGCAAGAAAAATCGGCTTGATCGATTGCGGTGCCGATCTTCGGTACTGATTGCGGTACGGTCGCGCGTTAGATGGCGCGTCATTTCAAGGTCAGCGCCGCCGGCCTGAATCGTTTCTTTGGGCTTCTCCGAGATTTTTGTGAGGTTTCTCTGCGATCAAGGTCAGGCCTGCGCCTTCAGCGCTCGCGGTGCCGCCAAGCTGAGGATCGCGGCAAAAACGACCACCGCCGCCAGCCCCCAGGTCAACGAGGTGTATTCAGCCACGATGCCGATCAATGGCGGGCCGGCCATCATGCCGAGATAAGCAATCGACGCGACCACAGCAATGCCATGCGCCGGATTCGCGTCGACCCGCGCTGCCTGGCTGAACAGCACCGGCACCACGTTGGCAAAGCCGAAGCCTACGAGCGCAAAGCCGATCAGCGCCACCAACGGGTGACCGATCAGCAGCACCGCGGCCATCGCCACCGCGGCCAGCGCCGCGCTCAAGCTGACCAGGCGCACCGGAGAGAAACGTTCGCGCACCCAATCACCACAAAACCGTGCAGCCGCCATCGCGCCGCTGAAGCTTGCATAGGCCAGCGCTGCGAAGCCTGGCTCGCTGCGCAAATCTTGCGACATGTAGAGCACGCTCCAGTCGTACATCGCCGTTTCGGCAATCAAGCCGACCGCGGCGAGGATGCCGAGCAACAGCAGCACACCACGCGGCAGCGAAAACGGCGGATGGTCTGCCGGGTTGCCGGCCACATTGCCCAGCATCAACCGCCCCGCCAGCAGGATGGCCAATGCCGACAGGCCCGCCATCGTCACCAAATGCGCCATCGGCGGGGTGTGCCGCGCCAGCAGCGCACTGCCCAAGCCCGCGCCGACCATGCCACCCAGGCTGAACATGCCGTGAAAGCCGCTCATCAGGCTGCGGCCACTGAAGCGCTCCAGGTCGCTCGCGGCAGCGTTGATCGCCACATCGAACAAGCTGGTGGCCGCCCCAAAGAGCACCATCAACAACAGCAAGGCCACATAGCTGTCGGCGAAAAGCAAGCTCCCCACCGTGCCGGCGCACACCGCGCCCGCCAA
>CAHJWV010000591.1 GCA_903643055.1 Burkholderiales bacterium
CGATGCGCGAGTGCCGCAGCCGCCACAACACGACCAACACCACCACCAACGCGGCCAGCACATGCCACCATTCGGTGGATTGAGGAATGCCGTTGAGCCCGAGCGCCCCGCCGGTCCATGCGTCGGCATTGAGGATCGCGACCCGCACCACCTCGCCAAAGCCCAAGGTGGCCATCGCGAGGTAAACACCCGACAGGCGCAAGGTCGGCCCGCCCATCACCAAAGCCACCAGCATCGGCGCGGCCATGCCGCCCAGCAGCGCGATGCCGAATGGCGCGCCGGCATTCATCGTCAACAACGACGCGGTGTAGGCACCGATGCCCATGAATGCCGCATTGGCCATTGCCAGCAGCCCGCACGAAAGCGTCAACCAGATCGACAACGCCAGCAAGGCATTGATGCCGACGCCCAGCACGAGATTGCTGTAGATGGCCCAGAAGGCTTCGAACCCGTCCAGCACCTTAGCCCCTTCGGTGTAACGCTAGCGAGCCGCAAATCCAGCAAACACCGCGGATCTGGCGACGCCGGTCCGCCAGTGTTGCCCCCTTGAGGGGGCGCGCGTCAGCGCGCAGCGGGTGGTTCATGCCTTTCGCTCCAGTACCTTGCCGAACAGTCCTTGCGGGCGCAGCAGCAGCACCGCGAACAGCAGGCCAAAGCCCACCGCGTCACGCATCGTCGAGCCGATGTAAGCCACTGACAGTACTTCGGCAAAGCCGAGGAACATGGCACCCACGAGCGCGCCGCGGATGTCGCCCATGCCGCCAAGAATGATCACGGCAATGCCCTTGTGAAGAATCGGCTGGCCCATCAACGGGAACACCGCATTCGAATACAGCGAGATCAACACACCGCCGACACCGCCCAGTGCAGCCGCAGTGAACGATGTCAGCAGGAACAAGCCTTCAACGTTGATGCCCAACAATGCGGCCGCCTTCGGTGACTCCGCAATGGCCCGCAGTGCGCGGCCGATCTGGGTGCGGTTCATGATGAAGAACAAGGCGCCCATCAGCACGAATGACAACACGATGATCGCAAGCTCGATGATGCCGATCTGCACGCCAGCGAAATGCAATTGCTGATCGGGCAGCAGCTCGGACGGGAAGCGCATGTTCTCGGCACCAAACATGCCTTGTACGGCGTTGTTGAAGAAGATGCCCACACCGATGGTCGCGATCATCGGAATCAGGTGGGGTGCGCCGCGACGGCGCAACGGCCTCAGCACCAGCAGGTCCACGCACATGCCCACCACGCCGCTTGCGATCAAGGCGACCAGCAAGGCAGCCCACAAAGGCAGATGCAATTGCGTGACGGCCACCAGTCCGGCGTAAGCACCCAACATGAACACCGCGCCGTGCGACAGGTTGATCACCCCGAGCACGCCAAAGATCAGCGTGAAGCCCAGCGCGAACAGCGCATAGACACTGCCCAGCGACAAGGCGTTGACGAGTTGTTGTTCGAGCATTCCGTCGCTTCAGTATTTGAGCGTCAGGTTGAAAACGCCACTTCGGGTACGAGACGGCCGAACGGCATCCCTCGAGCCAGCAGCTGCGTGAGCGCGCAGCCGACGAATCGGCTTACTTTTCGATCGAGTACTTACCGCCTTTGGTGACGCTGACGATCGCAGCCTGCTGGGCATCATGGCCTGCCGGCTTGCCGTCTTTGCCCACCGCCTGGCGGAATTTGAACGCACCGGTGGCGCCCGTCCAGGTCACGGTGGGCAAGGCATCGCGCAGCGCGCTGCGGTCCACATCGAGCTTGCCGCTGAGCTTGATGCGGCCAATGGCCTGCGCCGCAATGCCCATCGCGTCATAGGCTTGCGCGGCAAACTGATCCGGCGCCGCCTTGTACTTCTGCGTATAGGCGACAACGAAATGCTGGTTCTCTTTCGTCTGGCTGTTCAGCGACCAGGGGCTGCCAACCCACAGGTTGTCGGACTTGTCTTTGGCGAGTTCGAAGATCTTCACCGAGTTCATGCCGTTGCCCCCGATCACTGGCAGATCGATGCCGAGCTGACGTGCCTGCACCATGATCGGCGCGCCTTCGGCAATCAATGCCGACAACACGATCGCATCGGCGCCGCTGGCCTTGATCTTCGTCAACTGGGCCTTGAAGTCGACATCGCCCTTGGCAAAGGTCTCGGTCGTCGTCACCGGAATCTTCAGGTCTTCGAGCGCCTTCTTGAAAGCGTCGTAGCCGCTCTTGGTGAACACATCATCGTTGCCATACAGCACCGCGACCTTCTTCAGGCCGGTGTTCTTGGCCGCGATCTTCAGCGTCTCGGGCAACACATCGGCTTCAGTCACCGAATTGCGGAACACATAAGCGCCGATCGACGTGATGCCTTCGGCCGTGTTCGAAGTACCGAAGACCACGGTCTTCGCTGCCTGGGCAATCGGATCGGCGGCCTGTGCAGAGTTCGACAAGGTCGGGCCGAACAGCATCAGCACCTTGTCTTGGAAGATCAGCTTCTTGAAGACATCGATCGCCTGCTCTTTCTTGCCCTGCTCATCTTCAATCTGCAGCGCGATCTTGACGCCACCCATACCACCTGCCGCATTGATTTCATCGGCCGCCAGCTGAAAACCGTTGCGCGCCGACAGCCCGTATTGGCTGGCCGGGCCCGACAAGGCTACAGCGACGCCGATCTTGATGTCGGCAGCGGCGGCCGAGCCGAATGCGCCGGCAATCAACAGTCCGATCAGTGCATGACGGGAACGAAAGGAGGCGGGCAACTTCATCGGAGCAACTCCAGAATTCAAGCGATAAGGCGGGCAAAGCGCTAAGGGGCGGGACAGCTCGGTAAAGAGCCGCTACAGCCAGCGCATGTTCGCTCTAGCATTGATTCGATATCAATACAAAAGCAAACCGCAGTAGATTTTAAGCGGCAGGCCACCGGAAACCTTCGCAGTGCCCCCCCTCTTGTGCCGCGACGGCTCAAGAGCCTGCGATCTTCATTCGGTCGATCAGCACCGAGCCAATGGTCTTCGTGCCCATCGTGTAGGCATCGGCACCCACTGCGACGAGGCCCTTGAACATGTCTTTCAGATTGCCAGCGATCGTGATCTCATCGACCGGGTAAGCAATGCGACCGTTCTCCACCCAGAAGCCTGCGGCGCCACGCGAATAGTCGCCCGTCACGTAATTAACGCCCTGCCCCATCAGTTCGATCACGAACAAGCCGCGACCAAGCTTGCGCAACATCGCATCCAGGTCATCGCCAGGCTGCGTCAGACGGCTGCTGAAATTCAGGTTGTGCGAACCGCCGGCGTGGCCGGTGGTTCGCATCTGAAGCTTGCGGCCCGAGTAGCTCGACAGGAAATAGCCCTGCACCACCCCGCCGA
>CAHJWV010000592.1 GCA_903643055.1 Burkholderiales bacterium
AGCCCGACGATGGCCATCCACCATGTTCTTGCCGTCTGTCTCGGGAACATCTGTCGCAGTCCGATGGCAGAAGGCCTGCTGGCCGCCGCAATGCCCGATTGCGGGGTGTCATCCGCAGGCCTCGGCGCGATGATCGGCTACCCGGCCGATCCGCTGGCCTGCGAATTGATGGAAGAACGCGGTCTGGATATCAGCACCCATCGCGCGCGGCAGATCAGCCTCGACCTGTGTCAGCGCGCCGACCTCATCCTGGTCATGGACACCGAGCAGCGCCGCGCCGTGGAGCGGCGCTATCCGTTCACCAGCGGCAAGGTGTTTCGCCTGTGCGAACACCAGAACCGTGACGTGCCCGACCCGTATCAGGCGGGCCGCGCGGCATTCCAGACATCGCTTGCGTTGATCGAAGACGGCGCAACGCAGTGGGCCAATCGAATTTCCAGAGTATCCAGCTGATGAACTCCACCACTACCCATTCGACAGTTTTGCCGGTTTCCACGGCCAGCGGCGCCCCCGACGACCAGGACGTCGACCTGGGCCGTTACCTGGAAGCACTGGTTTCGCAAAAATGGCTCATAGCAGCCATCACTGTGATCGTGTTGGCGATCGGCGTGATCTATGCCGCGTTGCAACGGCCTGTGTACGAATCGAACATGCTGATCCAGGTGGAAGACACCGAAGGCGCGTCCAAGACCTTCCTGGCCGAAGCCACCAGCGCTTTCGACGTCAAGACGCCGGCCAGTGCGGAGATGGAAATCATCCGATCGCGCACCGTGCTCGGCAAGGCGATCGAAGCGACGAACCTCGATGTCGTCGCCTATCCGCGCTACACGCCTTACATCGGCGGTTGGCTGGCCCGGCGCGCCACCGGCTTGTCGGACCCGGGTTTCCTTGGTCTGGGCGGCTACGTCTCCGGAACCGAGCAGATCGCGGTTTCCCGCTTCGAGGTGCCTGCGCGCTTCGAGGGCGGGGAGTTCACGGTCGTGGCCAAGGCAGATGGCCAGTACGCGCTCGAGCATGAGGGCTTGGCGCCGGCGCCGGTCGGCACGGTGGGTAAGCTTCTCAAGGCCGATACCAAGGATGGTCCGATCGAGTTGATGGTCACCGGGCTGGCCGGCAAGCCGGGCGCAGAATTCAATCTGATCAAGATGCCGCGCCTGACGACGGTCCGCGGATTGCAGGCCGGGCTGGGGTTGACGGAGCGCGGCAAGCAGTCCGGCATCATCAACGTGACGATGGAGGACAACGATCCGTATCGACTGGCGCGCGTTCTCAACGAGATCGGTGCCCAGTACGTGCGCCAGAACGTCGAGCGCAAGGCGGCCGAGGCGCAGAAGACGCTGGCCTTCCTCGATGTGCAATTGCCGCAGTTCAAGCGCCAGTTGGAGCAGTCGGAAGAGGCTTACAACCGCTATCGCAACCAGAAAGGGACTGTGGTCTTCAACGAGGAAGCCACGCTGGTTCTCGGCACCGCGGTCGACCGTCAAACCAAGCTGCTTGAAGCGCAGCAACGCCGGCGCGAACTCGAAAGCCGCTTCACCGCCAACCATCCGGCCGTGCAGACGCTGGACATCCAGATCGCGGCGCTGACGCGCGACATCGCCGACGTGCAGAACCGCATCAAGAGTCTGCCCGCAGTGCAGCAGGAAGTGGTGCGCATGGAGCGTGACGTGAAGGTCAACACCGAGCTGTACCAGTCGCTGTTGAACAACGCGATGCAGTTGCGCTTGGTCAAGGAAGGCAAGGTCGGCAACGTGCGGGTGCTGGATCACGCCATCGTTGCGGACTATCCGATCAAGCCGAAACGCCAGGTCATCGTCGCGGTGGCGCTGGCACTCGGGCTGTTTCTCGGTCTCGTTGCCGCTTTGATTCGCAATGCCCTGATAGAGCAGCGTATCCGCGATCCCCACGAGGTCGAATCCAATACGGCGCTGCCGGTGTTCTCGACCATCCCGGTGAGCGCGGCGCAGGCAGCGATCGCGCAGCGGCGGCTGACCGGCGCCACGGGCGTGCGCCTGCTAGCGATCGAGCATCCGGACGATCTGGCGGTCGAAAGCCTGCGCAGCCTGCGCACCGCGATGCAGTTCGCGATGCTGGAGGCGCCCAACAACCGCGTGATGATCACCGGCGCCACGCCCGGCGTCGGCAAGAGTTTTGTGACGTCGAACTTTGCGGCCTTGATGGCGGCGGCCGGCAAGCGCACGCTGCTGATCGACGCCGATCTGCGCCGTGGCCACTTGCACCAGTACCTCGGTCTGCAGCGGCACGGAGGCCTGTCGGAACTGATCGCGGGCAGCCTGACCGTGCAGCAAACGGTGCATCGCCAGGTGGTGCCGAACCTCGACTTCCTCGCGACTGGTCAGCTACCGCCGAATCCGGCCGAACTGCTCACGTCCGACTCGTTCACGAGCACGCTGGAGAAGCTGTCCGAGCAATACGATCTGGTGGTGATCGACACCCCGCCGGTACTCGTCGCCTCCGACACGGCTTCCGTTGCGACGCATGCGGGGACGGTGTTGCTGGTGGCGCGCGCGAACATGTCGAGCATGGGCGAACTCAAGGAAAGCACGCGCCGACTGGCGCTGAGCGGCAAGTCCGCGACCGGTGTACTGCTCAATGCAATGGATGCCAAACGTCGTACCTATGGCGGCTACAAGTACGGGCGCTACCGGTACACCAATTACAACTACGAGAGCATCCTGCCGGAAGAGCAGTGATCGAGAAGGCCGCCGAGAGCGGCCTTTTTTTTGCGTGCGG
>CAHJWV010000593.1 GCA_903643055.1 Burkholderiales bacterium
CGCAGGGGTCAATTCGACCTGCTTTGTGCCGATATAGGCTAAGCAAACCTACCTGAACATATGTCTGACACCGGCCTGGCTCCTTCCCCTCCTGCAGCCCCACCGGTGGCAGCCCCGCCGGTCGCCGAACCGCCCGCACAGCGGCTGCGCGAAGACTTGATCCACCCGGACCCGCTGCTCGATTGCCTGGTCGAAGTCTGTCGGCTGCATGGCCAAAGCGCTTCGCGCGCTTCGCTGTCGGCCGGCTTGCCGCTGAACAAGGAAGGCAAGGACGGCGGCGCCGGCAAAGGCGGCCTGCCGCTCGATCTGGCCGAGCGCGCGGTCGCCCGCGCCGGCATGTCGGCCAAGCTGCAGCGCTTGCCGCTTTTGAAGATCAACAGCGCCACGCTGCCGGTGATCCTGATCCTGAAAAACAACCGTGCCTGCGTGCTGCTCGGCTGGGGCGATGGCGCAACGCGCGATGAAGCGCGCCTGCTGCTGCCCGAAACCGGGCAAGGCTCGGTGGTGCTGAAACGCGCCGAACTCGAGGCCGATTTCACCGGCGTCCTGCTGTTCGTGCGGCCGCATTTCCGCTTCGATGCGCGCACGCCCGAAGTGCGCGCGGTGAAGACGCGGCACTGGTTCTGGGGCGCCTTGCTGGAACAGCGTTTCGTCTACCGCGATGTGCTGTGGGCCGCGTTGCTGATCAACTTCTTCGCGCTGGTCTTTCCGATGTTCAGCATGAACGTTTATGACCGCGTGGTGCCCAACAACGCGACCGAGACGCTGTGGGCCTTGTCGATTGGCGTCGTGCTGATCATGTGCGCCGATGTATTCATGCGCTTGCTGCGCAGCCACTTCGTCGATGAGGCCAGCGCGCGCATCGACGTGCAGATCTCGGCGCGGCTGATGGAGAAGGTGCTCGGCATGCGGCTCGAGCACCGGCCGGAGTCGGTCGGCTCGTTCGCGTCCAACCTGCGCGGCTTCGAGCAGGTGCGCGACTTCATCGCCTCCAGCACCGTCACCGCGCTAATCGACCTGCCCTTCGCGCTGATGTTCATCGTCGTGATGGCGTGGATTTCGCCCTGGCTGGCGGTACCGGTGGTGGTGGCTTTCATGATCATCCTGGTGCTCGGTTATGTTTTGCAGTACCGGCTGCATGAGCTGTCGCAGACGACCTATCAGGCCTCGGCACAGCGCAATGCGACGCTGATCGAAAGCCTGACCGGCATCGAGACCATCAAGTCGCTCGGCGCCGAAAGCGTCGTGCAGGCCAAATGGGAGCGCGCCAATGTGTTCCTGTCGCGCACCGGCGTGCGCATGCGTGCGCTGTCGTCGTCGGCCACTTACCTCACCGGCTGGCTGACGCAAAGCGTGACGGTGGCGATCGTCATCATCGGCGTCTACCTGATCGGCCAGCGCGAGTTGACGATGGGCGCTTTGGTTGCGTCATCGATGCTCGCGGGCCGCGCGCTGGGGCCGGCCGGGCAGATCGTCGGCCTGCTGATGCAGTACCAAGGGGCGCGTACCGCGATGGAGTCGCTGAACAAGATCATGGAGCGACCGGTCGAACGGCCTGCCGGCGAAAACTTCGTGCATCGGCCGCTGCTGCGCGGCGACATCGAATTCCGCAACGTCAAGTTCAGCTACCCGAACCGGCAAGATGCCGCCCTCGATGGCCTGAGTTTCAAGATCACCGCCGGCGAACGCGTGGCGCTGATCGGCAAGGTCGGCTCGGGCAAGTCGACGATTCAGCGCCTGATCATGGGCCTGTACCAGCCCACCGATGGCGCGGTGCTGCTCGATGGCATCGACCTGCGCCAGCTCGATCCGGCCGACGTGCGGCGCAACCTCGGCTCGGTCTCGCAAGACGTGACCCTGTTCTACGGCACGCTGCGCGACAACATCACCTTCGGCCTGCCGTATGCCGATGATTCAGCGGTGGTCGCTGCGGCCGAACTGGCGGGCATGAGCAGCTTCATCAACCGCCACCCGCGCGGCTTCGACATGCCGGTCGGCGAGCGCGGCGAGTCGCTTTCCGGTGGCCAGCGCCAAGGCATCGGCATCGCCCGCGCGGTGTTGCATAACGCGCCGATCCTGCTGCTGGACGAGCCGACCAGCGCGATGGATTTTTCGACCGAAGCGCAGATCACCCATCACATCACGCAGTTCGCCGCCAACAAGACGGTGGTGCTGGTCACGCACCGCACCTCGCTGCTGTCGATGGTGTCGCGGGTGATCGTGATCGATGGCGGGCGCATCGTGGCGGATGGGCCGCGCGATCGGATCATGGAGGCGTTGGCTTCGGGGCGGATTGCTCGGGCGGCGTAGGCTGTTTGGCCCCCCAGTCGCTGTCGCTCCTGCCCCCAAGGGGCGCCACCCTGGCGGCCTGGCAAAGCCAGTTCCGCGGGGCGTTGATTGATTGGCACGGCTTCGCCTGTGCTTTGATTGTTGCGGCTTATCAACGGGCTTTGCGTGTCGTTGATGTGTTGATGGAGCATCGATATGAGTGAGCAACACGCGGGGCGGGTTCATGGGGTGCTGTATCGGGCGGGGATGGGTGTGCTGTCTTTACTCGAGTGGATTCGGGTGGGGATTGCGCCGGTGACGGATCGGGTGTTTGGGAGCAGTACGACGGACCCGAAGGCGGGGCAGGCGGGGTTTCGCAGTTTTGAGCAGGACGCCGATGAGGTGATGTCGCGCGGGCGCACGCAGCGGGCGCAGAAGATCGTTCGGGCTTCGTTGTTGATCATGCTGGCGCTTCTGGTGTGGGCCGGGCTGGCGCGGGTCGATGAGGTCACGCGCGGCGAGGGCAAGGTGATTCCTTCGCGGCAGTTGCAGGTGGTGCAGTCGCTCGATGGCGGCGTGGTGTCGGAGATTCTGGTCAAGGAAGGCCAGGTGGTCGAGAAGGGCCAGTTGCTGCTGAAGATCGATGAGACGCGGGCGACTTCGGGGGTGCGCGAAAGCGCGGCGACCGGGTTTGCGCTGCGGGCGCGGCAGGCGCGGCTGCGCGCGCTGGCCGAAGGCTCGGCCTTCGTGCCGCCATCGATCGGCGACGATCCGGAGGAGCAACGCATTCTTCTCGGTGAGCGGCAATTGTTCGAAGCCAAACAGAATGAGCTGAGCACGATGCTGTCGATCAACAACCAGCAGTTGCAGCAGCGCCAGCAGGAACTGAGCGAAATGCGGTCGCGCAAGACGACCGCCGAGCGCGCGATCGAGTTCGGCCAGCAGGAGCTGAACAAGACGCGGCCGTTGCTGGCCTCGGGCGCGGTGTCGGAGGTCGAGATCCTGCGGCTGGAGCGCGACCTCTCGCGCAGCCGCGGTGACTCCGAAAGCGCTTCGGCCCAGATCGCCCGCGTGCATGCATCGATCGGTGAAGCGCAGCGCAAGATGCAGGAGACCGAGATCACCTTCCGCAATGACGCCCGCAAGGACCTGGCCGATGTATTGGGCAAGCTCAACGCGCTGACCGAAGGCGCGGTGGCGCTGACCGACAAAGTCAACAAGTCGCAGGTCAAGTCGCCGGTGCGCGGGCGTGTGCAGCGGCTGCTGGCCAATACCGAAGGCGGCGTCGTGCAGCCGGGCAAAGACATCATCGAGATCGTGCCGCTGGACGACAGCATGGTGCTCGAAGCGCGCGTGGCGCCGAAAGACATTGCCTTCATCCGGCCGCAGCAAAGCGCGACGGTCAAGTTCACTGCCTATGACTTCTCGATCTACGGCGGCCTCGAAGCGCAGGTCGAAAACATCAGCCCCGACACCGTCGTTGATGAACGCGGCAACGCCTTCTATCTGGTACGGGTGCGCACGACCCGCGTCAACTTCAGCGAAAAGATGCCGATCATTCCGGGCATGACGGCCGAGGTCGACATCCTGACCGGCCAGAAGACCGTGCTGGCTTATCTGCTGAAGCCGATCTTGAAGGTCAAGGCTTACGCGCTTCGCGAGCGCTGAACCCGGCGCCCCTTCCCCGCCCGACCGCATCGCCTTTCGCGCCACCCGCACCCGCACCGATTTGCGCATTAGCGCCGCATTCAGCCGCTGAATCAGTGGCTGAAGCCGCGCCTGCTCAAGTTTCAAGAAAGCCCGCCGAAATGCTTTTCGGCAAGGTTTCGTTTGCCGCTCCGCTCGCCGCAGGCCGCTTTCTTAGCGGGTTCAGCGAACGGTGGACGGCGGATCTGTTCACGGAATCCCCGGCATTTCCGACGCTTAAGAAACCGTTACCGCACGTATCCTTTTTGAATCCTGAGTGATATCTCGACCGAGGTTTTTTTCATGCCCACCATCGTCCAAACCGTCAACGGCACCGTCACCGGCCTGTGGGGTACCGCCATGTTGAGAAGCCCGGATGGGCATGTCCGGCCGGTGAAGGTGGGGGATTTCGTTCAGAAGGGCGATGTGATCCTGACCTCGCAGGACGGCATCGTTCAGCTCACACCTGAGACCGTGTTGCCGCTCGCCGCAGCCGCTGCGGCCGCGCCCGTGCCCGACAGCGCGCCCGCCAGTACGCCCGAACTCGATCGCGTGATCGCTGAGTTAGACCAACCGAATTCGCCGCTGGCCCCTGCCGCCGGCTTGAGCGCTGGCGATGGTGCCGGGCTGACACCGGGCTTGCGCGTCGAGCGCATCTCGGAAGACGTGACCCCGGCATCGTTCACCCAGACCGACGACGCTCAGGCCGCACCTGTCGCCTTCACGCCGACGCCGGCATCGGCCACCGCGCCGGCCCCGGCTGAAGTGCCTACCTTACCGACCT
>CAHJWV010000594.1 GCA_903643055.1 Burkholderiales bacterium
TCAAGTTCATGGAGCGGCGGTGTTCTGAGGTCCATCGCGGCAAGCTCGGTCGGCTGACGAGCTATGGGCAAAAGTTCAGGAGCGACATCGTTCCAGATCCGTACCAGGGAGGTGCCGCCGGCTTCGACCAGGTGTTGGATCTGATCGAAGATGCCTGTGATGGGCTTGTTGTTGATTTGCAGCGCAAAACCATTTGTCGGATGTCGGGAACTTCCTGAGCCAATTCCTACCGAAACATTAGGTTTCATGTATACTTGAGTAAACTCGTCGGAATCAACCGCGGGTTATCCCGCTGACCGCGGGGTGCTCGACAAAGCGTGAACCTCACGATCGCTCGCTTTCATTGATTTGTTGTGCTGTCACCGGCACCAGGAGGATTCCATGCGTCTAACAACCAAAGGCCGTTTCGCTGTCACCGCCATGATCGATCTCGCACTGCGCGAGAACACCGGCCCTGTGGCCTTGGCGGCAATCAGCGCGCGGCAGCAAATATCGCTGTCCTACCTTGAGCAGCTTTTCGGCAAATTGCGTCGGCATGAATTGGTCGAAAGCACGCGTGGCCCTGGCGGCGGTTATTCGCTGGGCCGCAAATCCGAAGAAATCACCGTGGCCGACATCATTGTTGCGGTCGATGAACCGATCGACGCTACAGGCTGCGCTGGCAAAGAGAACTGCATGGGTGAAGATGCAGGCCGCTGCATGACCCACGATCTGTGGGCGAGTCTGAATTCCAAGATGATCGAATATCTCGATTCGATTTCTCTGCGCAAACTCGTCGAAGAACAGCTCGCTAAAGGCATCTCGATCGAAGAGCATCCGGTCAAGCGGGCCATTTCGACCCAGCCTGTGGTTCGCCCGATCAAGATTACTGCACCGAACTCCGTCTTTGCGCTGGGTAATGCATTTTCAAAATAAGCCCTCAGCAGTACCGCTATGGACATGACCCCTCATTTCCCGATCTACATGGATTACGGTGCGACCACTCCGGTCGACCAGCGCGTGGTGGACGCGATGATTCCGTGGTTGCGCGAGCATTTCGGCAACCCCGCATCACGCAGCCATGCATGGGGTTGGGAAGCTGAGGCGGCGGTGGAGAAGGCGCGTGTGGAAGTCGCTGCGTTGGTGGGAGCCGATCCGCGCGAGATCGTCTGGACATCCGGTGCCACTGAATCCATCAATTTGGCGATCAAGGGTGCGGCTCAGTTCTACAAGACCCGTGGCAAGCACCTGATCACGTTGAAGACCGAGCACAAGGCGGTTCTCGACACGATGCGTGAACTGGAGCGCCAGGGTTTTGAAGTCACTTACCTCGACGTTGAGGAAGATGGCTTGCTGGACCTGGACAAGTTCAAGGCTGCACTGCGTCCCGACACTATTCTTGTGTCGGTGCTGTTTGTGAACAACGAGATCGGTGTTATTCAAGACATTTCAGCCATCGGTGCAATCTGTCGTGAACGCAGCATTGTTTTTCATGTCGATGCGGCACAGGCCACAGGCAAGGTGGTCATTGATCTCGCTTCCTTGCCGGTCGATCTGATGAGCTTGGCTTCGCACAAGACCTATGGCCCGAAAGGCATCGGGGCGCTGTATGTGCGCCGCAAACCGCGTGTGCGCATCGAAGCGCAAATGCATGGTGGCGGCCATGAGCGCGGCATGCGTTCGGGCACGCTGGCCACGCATCAGATTGTTGGCATGGGTGTCGCGTATCGATTGGCCCGTGAAGAGATGGGTGTCGAGATCGAACGCATCCGCATGCTGCAGCAGCGCTTGATTGCGGGCCTGTCTGTCATCGAGCAGACTTTCTTGAACGGGCACCCGGAAAAACGTGTTCCACATAACGTGAACATGAGCTTCAACTTTGTCGAGGGTGAATCCTTGATCATGGGTATCAAGGGCATCGCGGTTTCATCTGGTTCCGCTTGCACTTCGGCGAGCTTGGAGCCGAGCTATGTGTTGCGGGCATTGGGCCGCAGTGACGAGTTGGCGCATTCATCCTTGCGCATGACGATTGGTCGATTCACGACCGTTGAGGAAGTTGATTACGTGATCACGACGCTGAAAGATCGCGTTGCGAAGCTTCGCGAACTGTCGCCGCTGTGGGAGATGCACAAGGATGGCATCGACATCAGCACGATTCAGTGGGCAGCCCACTGACGGCGCCGGATGATGATTTTGGAGAACTGATATGGCATACAGCGAAAAAGTCGTAGAGCACTATGAAAACCCACGCAACGTGGGCTCGTTCGAAAAGGGTGACGATACCGTCGGTACCGGCATGGTCGGTGCGCCTGCTTGCGGCGACGTGATGAAGTTGCAGATCAAGGTCAACCCCCTCACCGGCTTGATCGAAGACGCCAAATTCAAGACTTATGGCTGTGGTTCGGCCATTGCATCCAGCTCGCTGGTGACTGAATGGGTCAAGGGCAAATCGCTGGATGAAGCGCTGACGATCAAGAACACACACATCGCCGAAGAACTGGCCTTGCCACCGGTAAAGATTCACTGCTCCATCCTCGCTGAAGATGCGATCAAGGCAGCCGTCAGTGACTACAAGGCCAAGAGTGCCAACGCACGCGCTGAAGCGTTGCAAACCCACTGAGAGCCATGGCCGTCACTCTGACTGAAGCTGCTGCGCGTCATGTGTCGCGCTACATCGTGAAGCGTGGCCGTGGTGTGGGTGTACGTCTGGGCGTAAAGACCACCGGCTGTTCCGGCTTGGCCTACAAGCTGGAATATGCCGATGATGTGGCCCCCGAAGATGTGATCTTCGAAGGCCACGGCGTGAAGGTGTTGATCGATCCGAAAAGCCTGCCTTACCTTGACGGCACCGAACTCGATTTCGTGCGAGAGGGACTGAACGAAGGTTTCAAGTTCCACAACCCGCGTGAAAAAGACCGTTGTGGATGCGGTGAATCCTTCCGCGTTTGAGCCTGCGTTTTTCCGTCTCGGGCGCGACTTGTTCGCGCCTTTGTTTTTTCTGATCCACGCATCGTGATGGGCTGTTGATGTGCTTGGGTCTTATTGGCTGATGAGGCGTTTGGGTGAATGGCCTCTTGCATGACGAGCGCTCTTGCGCGAAGGCTTTGACGTGAAGCTGGACGAAAACGACTTTGCTTTGTTCGGATTGCCTGCGCGCTTTGCGCAGGACCGCACTCAGATCGACATCCAATGGCGTGTGCTTCAAGGCGAGGTGCACCCGGACCGCTTTGCCGCACAGGGCGCATCGGCGCAGCGTTTGGCGATGCAGTGGGCGGTTCGCGTCAACGAGGCCTATCAGCGGCTGAAAGATCCGTTGCGGCGTGCGGCCTACCTGTGTGAGTTGAACGGTGCGTCGATCGATGCTGAGAGCAATACCGCGATGCCATCGGGCTTCTTGATGCAGCAGATGGAATGGCGCGAAGCGCTCGACGATGCTGGCAATCTGGCTGCCATCAAAGCTTTGGCTGAAGAGGTGGCGCAGCATCGCCTGGCAGCGCTTGCGGCTGTGCAAGACACGATCGATGGCCAACAAGATTTCGCTGCGGCTGCGCAGCAAGTAAGAGCCCTGATGTTCGTTGAGCGCTTTGCTGCCGACATCGATCAGCGGCTGGAAGCGCTGGGACAATAACGACATGGCTTTGCTTCAAATTTCAGAACCCGGTGGCGCGCCCGATCCGCATCAGCGCCGCATCGCGATAGGCATCGATCTGGGCACCACCCACTCGTTGGTGGCTGCGGTTCGCAATGGCGTTAGCGAATGTCTGCCCGACGAGGCGGGCCGGGTGATCCTGCCGTCAGCGGTTCGTTATCTGCCCGAAGGGCGGCGGCAGATCGGCCATGAGGCGTTGGCCGAGGCCGCCGTTGATCCACGAAACACCATTGTCTCGGTCAAGCGGTTGATGGGGCGCGGCTTGGCTGACATCGCATCACGTGCCAGCTTGCCTTATGACTTCGTCGAGTCGCCGGGCATGGTGCAGGTCAACACGGTCGATGGCGTCAAATCGCCGGTGCAGGTGTCGGCCGAGATCCTCGCCACCTTGCGCTACCGCGCTGAAGACACCTTTGCGGATGACTTGTTCGGTGCCGTGATCACCGTACCGGCTTACTTCGACGATGCGCAGCGTCAAGCCACAAAAGACGCGGCACAACTCGCTGGCATCCATGTGCTTCGCCTGATCAACGAGCCGACAGCTGCTGCCATTGCCTATGGCCTGGAGAACGCGTCCGAAGGTATGTATGCCATCTACGACTTGGGTGGTGGCACCTTCGATGTGTCGTTGCTGCGCTTGACGCACGGCGTTTTCGAGGTCGTGGCGACCGGCGGTGATTCCGCGTTGGGGGGCGACGATTTCGATCTGGCGCTTGCCGAGTGGGCCTTGATGGAATCGGGTTTGAAGGTCGAGTCGCCGCAAGACAAGCGAGCCGTGCTGGTGGCTGCGCGTGCTGCCAAGGAGAAGCTGTCTGCGGCAGACCATGCGTTGCTGGCCTGCCCGCTGACAGCGGGCGAGCTGTCGGTGCGCATCAGCCGCGAACAAG
>CAHJWV010000595.1 GCA_903643055.1 Burkholderiales bacterium
TTTTCCATTCGCCTTCGCTCAACAGCTTTCTCGTCATCTTCTCACCGTAAAGTCTAATTGTTAACACGGCCTAGTAGCACGGTTACCGTCCGCCACCTCCACGCCCGTCGCATGCCCGAGATTCACCGCGCTCAGATCAAAGCGCGGGATGTTCAGATCCACTGGAATAGGCATCAGGGGCCCTCTGCAGATCTCTAAGTCGCAGGGTCAAAGCCGAAGGAATTCCTCTGCTCGGTCGTCTAAACGCTCCTTGACCTTGCGCCATCCAGGCATGTGCCTGTCTAGCGTCGAATAGAAGGCCCGACCGTGGTTGTGGTGCTTCAGGTGGCAGACCTCGTGAAGAAGTACGTAATCGATAGCCTCACGTGGTGCGCTGACCAACCAGGGGTTGAGCGTGATCCGTCCCGAAGGCGAGCAACTTCCCCACTGCCGTGTCATGACCTGCAGTCGCACCGGTGGCAGCGCACGAACCCATGACAGGGGTTCCGCGATCACCGACAGGCGTTTCGCAAAGACATCTCGTGCTCGCTGGCGATACCAGGCAATCAGGACTGACTTGATTGCGTCGAGTTGGTACGCCGGCACGCTCACGACAATGAATGCGCCACGCAAACGTGCCTCCACAGCGGCTGCCGGGTCGGCCATTACCTTGAGACGATATCGTCTGCCCAGGTAGTGCAAGGATTCACCGCTGACGTACTCACGCGGCAGCACATGTTCCAAACGAGCCTTGGCAGCGGCCACATGCTGAATGATCCAACGCGACCTTTTCTTCACAGCAGCCAGCACTTCAGCCAGCGGGGCAGTGCTGGGCGCGTCCACTTGGACATGTCCGTTGGGCTCTACATGAATCGCGATTCGAGATACGGCGCGTAAGGGTTGCCGACGCAGGTTGAAGGCGATCTCCTCACTCCCGTAGATCACGCGGTGCTGCGTGTGGGCTTCCAGTCCGTCCATATGCTCAAGCCTTGCTTAGGCCTATGCGCGTGATTTGGACAACTTGCTCCACCACTTGCTTGGCGTTATCAAGCCCAAGGCTTCCAAACAGCAACGGCAGCAGACCCTTGCGAATCGCAGCTTCGATGTTCTGCGGGTTGAGCGAGTTCTCGGCCACCGCGTCCTTCACAACGGTATCAATTGCCAAAGACTGCTGCACCAAACGCTCGACTGCAGTCGGATCCAACCCAGCGAAGCTCTCTTCGCCGAGAACCAAGCGGATGGCCCCAAAATAGGCCTTCGCGTGCGGGTTGGCTGCCAGCGCGTCCGGCGTTCCCGGCGTCACACGCGACTCCACCTGCTCCTCGAAGGACTTGAACAAGGCGTACTGCTTCAGCGGGTGGTCGAACATGGCCTCCGCCTCGGCGATAGCCTGGCGCAGCAACTCGCCGAACACTTTCTGTGCATACGGGTCTTCGGCCAACTCCTGCTCGATCGTCTTGCGCAGCCGGGTGCGGATCAGGTCGGTCTCGTTGCGCGTCTTCTCTTCAGACCACTGCTCGGGGTCTTCGGCCCGGCCGAGCTGGTGCACCAGGTACACGCCGTCGGGCTCGCGCACCTCTTTGCCGATTACCTGCTTGTCGACCAATCGGCGGATCTGCTCTTCGTAGCTGCTGTAGTCCACCGTTTCCATCGCGTCGCGGCGGGCGGTTTGGCGCAGCTCGGTGAAGAAGCGCAGGTCACTTTTGTAGCGCGCAATCAGCGCCTCGGAGAAGCTCTTGTCCTCGAAGAAGCTGCGGCTGGACAGCGCCGTCTGCAGGCACAGGCCGAATTCAGTCAAGGCCGCATAGAAGTCGTCGCGCAGCTTCTGACGCTCGTCGTACTCCTCGCCGTCAGCAGCGGTCGCGAACTTCGGCGTCAGCACCTGGCGGAATTGCTCGCGGTCGAGCTTGTTGACCACGCCCTTGAAGAACGACCACAGGCGGTCGTGCAGCGCCGGCAGGCGCTTGTACTCGGTGCCGAAGTTGCGATAAAGACCCTCTATGTCGGCCACGTCGAAGCCACCCTGCGTCCGTGTCTCCAGGTCCTGGTAGGCGCGGATCGCCGTGTCCAGCTCCTTCAAGATGCCGCGGTAGTCCACCAGCACGCCGTAGCGTTTGTCGTCGTGCAGGCGGTTGACCCGCGCCACCGCCTGGATCAGGTTGTGGCCCTTCAGCGGTTTGTCGATGTACAGCACGGTGTTGCGCGGTTCATCGAAGCCGGTGAGCAGCTTGTCCACCACGATCAGCAGGTCTGGCCCGTCGTCCGTGCCGAAGTCGCCGACGACTTGCTTCTCGTAGGTTTCGGCATCCAGGCCATTCGCCAGTACGGTCTGCTTCCACCACTTCTGCACCTCGGGCAGCGTGTCCTCGTCGACCTCGTCATTGCCTTCGCGCGTGTCGGGGGGCGAGATCACGATGGCGCTGGTGACCAGGCCTGTGTCGTCCAGCGCCTTCTTGTAGCGGATGGCGTCGAGCTTGCTGTCGGTGGCCACCTGGCCCTTCAGACCCAGGCCAAGAGCCTTGATGTTCTCGCTGAAATGGGTGGCGATGTCCCAGGCAATCAGCTCGATGCGGCCTGCGGCGCCGTAAATCGCGCCCTTCTTGGCGAACTTCTTCTTCAGGTCGGCGCGCTGGGCGTCGCTCAGGCCCGCAGTGATCTTGTCGAACCAGCGATTGACAGCCTCTTCGTTGATCGTCAGCTCGGGCACGCGCTCTTCGTATAGCAGCGGTGCCACCGTTTCGTCCTCCACCGCGCGCTGCATGGTGTACGCGTGCACGATGGGGCCGAACTTATTCGAGGTCTTCTCGTCTTTCAGCAACGGCGTGCCGGTGAAGGCGATGTAGGCCGCACGGGGCAGCGCCTTCTTCATGCGCTCGTGCGTCTCGCCGCCATGGCTGCGGTGCCCTTCGTCTACCAGCACGATCAGGTTGGCCGAGTCATTGCGGCATTCGGGCAGCTTGGACGCCGAGTTGAACTTGTGCACCAACGTGAAGGTGATGCGTTCTGTGCC
>CAHJWV010000596.1 GCA_903643055.1 Burkholderiales bacterium
CCACATCGCCAGCGGCTGCTGTGCGTTGATGGCGGTGTCGCGCAGCGCGCCCAGGCGTGCGCTGTCTTGCTTGCGGAAGGCTTCGCGCGCCTGCAGCAGGATGTCGGCACCGGCGGCCACCGGTTGCGCGAGGGCCGGTACGGTGCCAGCAAGCAGCGCCGCTGTCATCCCCAATGCTGCCCATGCCCGGGCCACCTCGGGTCCGCGGACCCATCCATATACTGATTTCAAGTTTTTCAAACCTGTGTCCCCATCGTGTCCATCCACCCACCCGATCCCAGCTTCTCCGCACGCCAGGCCGTTCGCCAACAGTTGCTGGCCCGGCGCGAGGCATTTTTTCAGTCTCCGCAAGCGGCGGCTGCGCAGGTAGCGGTGGCAGACCATCTGTCTGCCGTGCTGGCCACGCTGGAGCCCGATTGTCTTGGTGCTTACTGGCCGGTTCGATCTGAATTTAACGCAGCCGCCGCGTGGCGCGGCAACGGTTCGAAGACGCCCTTTTCGCTTGCACTGCCATTTGCGCAGCGCGAGCCCCGACTGATGCAGTACCGGCGCTGGGATGGCATGGCGCCGGTGCGGCGCGATGAATGCGGCATCTTCACCTCCAGCGGCAAAGAGGTCGTGCCCGATGTGGTGTTGGCACCTTGCGTCGGATTCACCCGCAGCGGCTACCGGCTCGGCTACGGCGGCGGCTACTTCGATCGTTGGCTGGCGCTGTACCCGCACGTCACGGTGGTGGGCGTCGCGTGCTCATTCTGTGAATTGGACGAGGCCGAATTCATCGCCGAGCCGCACGATCAGCCGCTGACCGTGATCGTCACCGAGCAGGGCGTTGTCAGCTGAGGTCGGCTGCCCGGTGGTCGGTGCGCCGGGTGGTTTCGAAGCGGCTTGGAAGGCGGCGCAACGGCCGCGTGCTCAGGCGCTCTCCCGCACGATCAGTTCGCATTCCAACGATTGCACATGCGGCAAGGCCTCGGTGCCCGGGCTCGCGATGCCGCCCGTCAAGGCCAGGATCAGCGCTGCCGCGCGCTCGCCGATCGCCTGCGCGGGCGGGCGGATCGTCGTCAGGCTGGGCAGCAGCTTGTCGGCGAATGCGTAGTCACCGAAGCCGAACACCGCGACGTCGCTCGGCATCGTCCAGCCCTGGCGCTGGCCGGCGAGGATGGCACCGCAGGCCAGGTTGTCATTGGCGAAAATCAGTGCCTGCGGGCGTTGCGGCTGCTGCATCAACGCGGTCAGCGCTTCGGCGCCGGCTTCCATCGGCGCCTCGGCCGTTGGCGTGAAGCGTTGCGGCGCAAGGCCGTGATCGGCCATCACTTGCGCATAGCCTTCGCAGCGCTCCATCGCGCTGTGGTCGCCAGCGGCGCTGTTCAACACGAAAGCGATGCGGCGGTGGCCGCGCCCGATCAGATGGCGAGCGGCGTCCTGCCCGACCTGCCGGTGCGAGAAGCCGATTTGCCGTGGCGCGCGCTGCGCTTGCAGATCCCAGGTCTCGATGACGGGAATGTCGATCTGATGGATCAGCCGCTCGGTGCCGGCGCTGTGGAAGCGGCTGGTCAATACCAGCGCCGCTGGCGACCAGCCGAGGAAGGCACGCACCGCCGCCTCTTCTTTCTCGGGCGAGAAATAGCTCGATGCCACCAGCAGCTGATAGCCCTGTGCGCTCAGCCCGTCGCTCAGCGCCTGCAGCGACGCGGCAAAGATCGGCCCGGAGATGTTGGGCACCACAAAGCCGGCGACCTTGCTGCGCGCTGACGCCAGCCCACCGGCCACGCGGTTCGGCACATAAGCCAGTTCCGACACCGCAGCCGCGATGCGTTGTGTGGCCTCGGGCGCCACACGCGTGGGTTCGTTGAAGTAGCGCGACACGGTGATCGTCGAGACGCCGGCCCGCGCAGCGACGTCATGGATCGTCGTGCGCTGGGCTCCGCGGCGCTTGCGAGCTAAGGGCGGCGTCATCGATGGAAGCCCACAGAAATACGAGTATGCAAAGTTGTTTTGAGCGTTTGACGCGCTACAGCAGGCCTCGGGATACTGCAAATGTTAACGCTAACACGATGAGATTGGATCCCGATTTTTGATGTCGACGTCAGCGCTTGCGATGGGCCATCGGTCGAGAAATGGTTTCGCGTCTCGATGCCGATGGTTCGAAGTCCACTGATCTTTCCGGCCGATCCGCTTTCCGTTTTTTCGCCATCTGCTCTCTGACCTGCTTGCGTGCTTTCATGATGAACCTGTCTAATTCTCTCGGCCGTCAAGCGGTCACGCCTTCACGCTTTCGAGCTAGGCATTACTTGCTGGTTTTCGCCACACTGATTGCTGCGGCCCAGGCCCAGGCCGAAGTGGCCGAGGCTGACGCGAAACCCGCGGCCGCTGCCGATGGTCAAGCCAGCACCCAACCCGGCGCCGTGCAGCTCGACGCGATCACCATCACCGCGACCCGCCGCGCCGAGCCGCTGCAGAAGGTGCCGGTGGCGGTCAGTGTGCTGAACGGCCAGGCGCTGGAGCAGGCCAACCGCAACAACCTCGGCGCCATCGCGACCCAGGTGCCGTCACTGAACTTCCGCACCGGTGCGTCGAACAAGGACACCTCGCTGTTCATCCGCGGCGTCGGCACGGTATCGACCTCGCCGGGCGTCGAGCCGACGGTGGCCAGCGTCGTCGATGGCGTCTTTCTCGCGCGGCCCGGCCAGGCCACGCTCGATCTGCTGGATGTGGACCGCATCGAAGTGCTGCGCGGCCCGCAGGGCACGCTGTTCGGGAAAAACGCCTCGGCCGGCGTCATCAACATCGTGACCCGCGAGCCGGGCCACCTGCTCGAAGGCTATGTCGATGCGTCGTACTTCGAAGGCAACGAGCGCCGTCTGCGCGCCGGCATCTCCGGCGAACTGAAGCCCGACACCGTGCGCGGCAGCCTCACGCTGCTGCACGGCGAATACGACGGCAACGTGAGCAACGTGCACGGCGGCAGCGAGGTCAATGGCTACCGCACCGATGGCGCGCGCGCCAAGCTGCTGATCACCCCGAGCGCAGGGCTGAAGGTCTCGCTGGCGGCCGACCATGTCGACAGCCGCAACACCACGCCCACCGGCGTGATCACCGGTACGCAGCTGGTGGCTTACCCGACGGGTGCGGTAACAAACTATCCCGGTTTTGCCGCGGCCCTGGGTCCGGTCAACGCCGGGCCGGAGAACCGCCAGATCAACAGCAACCTCGACACCCACGCCGATGACACGCACGATGGCGTGTCGGCCCAGGTCGATTGGCAGGTGGCCGGCCATACGCTGACCTCGATCAGCGCTTACCGCCGCTGGCGCAACAGCCAGCATCAAGACGGTGACCGGCTGCCGCAGGTGTTCCAGGAGTTTGCTCAATCGCATGACCATGGCGAGCTGCGCTTCAAGCAGCTGTCGCAAGAGCTGCGCATTGCGTCGGCGCCGGAAGTCGACTTCCGCTACGTCGCCGGGCTGTTCTATCTGCACACGCAGAACGACGAAACCTACCGCCGTGACGTCACGCGTTGCAGCAACTCCACGACGCCGCCGATCGCCCCCGGTGCCACGCCTTGCGCTGAAGGCCAGGCCACGTTCACCAACGACTTTGGCTTGGCGGGCTACGGCACGCGTGGCGACAGCGCTGCCGCCTTCGGCGAAGCCAGCTACCGTTTCACGCCCGCCTTGCGCGGCCTGGCCGGCCTGCGCGCGACGCACGAGAAACTCGAATACACACACGAGCGCACCTCGACCAGCGCGGCGGCCTTTCCCGGCGTCAACCCGGCCACCGCCAGCGCCGGCTCGACCAGCGACACCGGCTACTCCGGCCGCATCGGCCCGCAGTTCGATTTTGCTGACAACGTGACCGGCTACGCCACCTATTCGCGTGGCTACAAGGGCCCGGCCTTCAACGTGTTCTTCAACATGCAGGCGCGCGACACGCCGCCCTTGAAGGCAGAGACCTCCGACTCATTCGAGCTCGGTTTGAAGTCGACCTGGCTGGATCGGCGCGTGCGCCTGAACGTCGCGGCGTTCGACAGCCAATACAAGAACTACCAGGCCAACTTCTTTGACACTGTCGCCGGCTCCGTGGTCACGCGCTTGATCAACGCCGGTGACGTCTCGACGCGCGGCCTGGAGATTGACGCCGAAGCGCGCGTGACCTCACCCTGGACGGTCAGTGCGGCGCTGGCCCGCGTGCGCGCCCGCATCGATGACTTCGTCTGCCCGCCGGGTGCGGCCACCAGCTGCGCTGTCAACGGGCGGCCGCTGCCGTTCTCGCCCGACTGGCGCGTGAACCTCGGCACCCGCTACCGCTACCCGCTGAACAACGGCCTGCAACTCGACTTCAACGCCGACTACAACTGGCAAAGCGAGGTGCTGTACGACATCGGCCAGGCCCCGACCACGCGCCAGGGCGCCTATGGCATTGCAAACCTGTCGATCGCGCTGTCGGACCCGTCGGCCGGCTGGCGCGCCGCGTTGCTGGTGAAGAACCTCACCGATCGTTCGTATGCCTCCTTCTTGCTAACCGGTGCCAGCTATGTTCAGCGCTGGGTGCCGCGCGATGACCAACGCTATGTCGGAGTGAACCTGCGTTATGACTTCTGAGACCGCCCAGCGCCAGCTGCACCTCGGCGCTTTTCTGATGGACTCGGGCCACCATGTGGCCGCCTGGCGCCACCCCGAGGTGCCGCCCTTGGCCGGGCTCGATTTCAGCCTGTATCGGCAGGTCGCGCAGACGGCCGAGCGGGCCTGCTTCGATGCCCTCTTCATGGCCGACAGCGTGGCCGCAGACAGCGGCCCCGGCGCGGCGCACACCTCGCGCTCGGCACGCTTCGAGCCGCTGACGCTGATGTCGGCGCTGGCTGCCGTCACCGAGCGCATCGGCCTCGTCTGCACCGTGACCACGACCTACAACGAGCCGTACCACGTCGCGCGCAAGTTCGCGTCGCTCGATCACCTGAGCGGCGGGCGCGCCGGCTGGAACATGGTCACATCGGACAACGCCGCCGAGGCAGGCAACTTTGGCCGCGATCAGCACGTCGCTCATGCGCTGCGTTATCAGCGTGCACGCGAATTCCATCAGGTCGTGCAAGGCCTGTGGGACAGCTGGGAAGACGATGCCTTCGTCAACGACAAGACCAGCGGCGTCTACTACGACGAAGCCAAGCGCCAGGTGATCGGCCACCACGGTGAGTATTTCAAGGTCAGCGGGCCGCTGAACGTGGCACGCTCGCCGCAAGGCCGGCCGGTGCTGGTGCAAGCCGGCGCGTCGGAAGACGGGCGTTCGCTGGCCGCCGAGACGGCCGAGCTGGTGTTCACCGCGCATGCGGCGCTGCCCTCCGCACAAGCCTTCTACAGCGACATCAAAGGCCGGCTCGAAGCCTTTGGCCGTTCGCCCGCTGACTTGAAAATCATGCCCGGCGTGTTTGCCGTGGTCGGTGAAAGCGAAGCGCAGGCACAAGAGAAGTTCGAGCAGCTGCAGCAGCTTGTCGACCCGGTGGCCGGCGTGGCGCTGGTGTCGCGCATGATCGGCAACATCGACCTGTCGAAGCATCCGCTGGACGAGCCGCTTCCGGACCTGCCGGAAACGCAGACCGGCCAGCGCAGCCGCCAGCAGCTGCTGACCGGCCTGGCGCTTGAAGGCCGGCTGACCTTGCGCCAGCTCGCGCTGCGCATTGCCGGCGGGCGGGGGCACTTCACCGTGGTGGGCAGCGCTTCGCAGGTGGCCGATCAACTGCAGCACTGGTTTGAAGCCGGCGCGGCCGATGGCTTCAACGTGATGCCACCCACCTTGCCCGGCGGGCTGGACGATTTCGCGAAATGGGTGGTGCCCGAACTCCAGCGGCGCGGCTTGTTCCGCACCGCCTACCAAGGCCGCACTTTGCGCGATCACCTCGGCTTGAAGCGGCCTGCATTTCACCGCGTGGCAGCGCAACCGAGCTCAGCTTTAGCGATGAATCACTGAACAAACTTCTCTTCGCAAGCTCTTTCTCACTATCTTCACAGAGAAGTCACTGAACCGAATCTGAATTCAGAAAGCACGACACGATGGGCGTTTCATTCATTTCCCAGATCAAGCGCCGCTTGCTGCTTGCCGCGGTGGGTGTCTCACTGGCTGCCGCATTGCCTGCCGCTCAGGCCGCTGATGCCTCGCTGGTGCGCATCGGCTACCAGAAAGGCGGCGTGCTGCTGCTGGTCAAGACACAGGGCTTGCTCGACAAGCGGCTGAATGCGCTGGGCTACAAGACGCAGTGGATCGAATTCGCCGCCGGCCCGCAGATGCTGGAAGGCTTGAATGTCGGTGCGATCGATTTCGCCGGCACCGGCGCGCCGCCGCCCGTGTTTGCGCAAGCCAATGGCACCGACTTCGTCTATGTGGGGGCCGAGCCGGTGGCCTTGCAGGGTGAGGCGGTGATCGTCAAGGCCGACAGCCCGCTGCGCAGCGTCGCCGACTTGAAGGGCAAGCGCATTGCCTTGCAAAAAGGTTCCAGCTCGCACTATCTGTTGATCGTCGCACTGGCCAAGGCGGGCTTGCGCTATGAAGACGTGCAGCCGGTGTTTCTGACGCCGGGCGACGCGCGGGCCGCCTTCGAGAAGGGCGCGGTCGACGCCTGGATCATCTGGGACCCGCATCTGGCGATCGTGCAAAAGGCGGTCAGCCTGCGTGTGCTGGCCGACTACACCGGGCTGCAGCCGCCGTGGAGTTTCTATGAAGCGAGGCGCGAATTTGCCGCTCGGCGTGGCGATGCGTTGAAGGCCATCCTGCAGCAGATCGCCGAGACCGATGTCTGGCAGGCCGATCATTCGAAGGAAGTGATCGATCTGGTCGCACCGGTGCTCGGCGTCGACAAGGCGGCACTGGAAATTTCGCAGCGCCGCGCGCGCTTCGGCGTCGTTCCGATCAACGATGCGATCGTGGCCGATCAGCAAAAAGTGGCCGACATCTTTCTGACGCAAAAGCTGATCCGTGAGCGCATCGATGTCAAGGCGCAGGTCTGGGTGCCCGGGCACTGAGCCGGCGCGGGTTCAAGGCCTGCCGAGCGGACGCATGTGCATCGTTCGGCTTTCGATCCGGTTTTCACTGCATTGCGCCATTGAGGGCATGGCTTCGCTTCCCTGCACCGACCTGCGAGGCCGACAAAAAATAATGACGGTATCGGGCATGGAGTGAAATGATGGATTCAGGCAGAAGAGCGACTTATAGGCCGGCGGGTCAGCCCCGGGCATCGGGCAGGGGCCTGCTCGTTGGTTTCTCAACAGCCGCCGCGCTCCGAGCGCCCGCCTTAGCCTGCCTTCTCCACGGCTCACCTGCCAACTCCGCAAAGGGCCCGGCGCGACCAGCAGCCGACGCCTCAACAGGCCTGGCCGGGAATCTCCGCAAGGACTGAACGGAGTTTCCAACCGGCGACAGCGGTCTCTCATGATCCCGGAATTGGAAGCAGTTCGGGATGCGGTTTGGCCCACAGTCCGACTAACTTCTCAAGCCTTCCTCCCGAACAGCAGGACATGGTGGCCGGCTTCATGACCAAGCCCACCTTGGCATCC
>CAHJWV010000597.1 GCA_903643055.1 Burkholderiales bacterium
ACCTGGAAAGACTTGACCGAGTCGGTCAACTTCATGGCCGGCAACCTGACCAGCCAGGTGCGCAACATCGCCGAGGTGACCACCGCGGTAGCCGCCGGTGACCTCTCGAAGAAGATCACCGTCGACGTGAAGGGCGAGATCTCCGAGCTGAAGAACACCATCAACAGCATGACCGACACGCTCGCGATCTTTGCCGATCAGGTGACCAGCGTGGCGCGCGAAGTGGGCGTCGAAGGCAAGCTGGGCGGCCAGGCCAAGGTGCCGGGCGCCTCGGGCACCTGGAAGGGCTTGACCGAGAACGTGAACCAGCTGGCCGCCAACCTGACGACACAGGTACGCGCCATCGCCGAGGTGGCCACCGCGGTGACGCAAGGCGACCTGACGCGATCGATCACGGTCAAGGCGCAAGGCGAAGTGGCCGCGCTGAAGGACACCATCAACGAGATGATTCGCAACCTGAAAGACACGACCGAGAAGAATACCGAGCAAGACTGGCTGAAGACCAACCTCGCGAAATTCAGCCGCATGCTGCAAGGCCAGAAAGACCTGGTCACGGTCGGCCAGCTGATCTTGTCTGAACTCGCGCCGGTGGTCGGCGCGCAGCAGGCCGAGTTCTATGTGCTGACCACCTCGGCCGGCGCGCCGAAGCTCAAGCTGTTCGCAAGCTATGCCTCGGGCGGCCAGCATGTGCATGGCAAGGAGATCGAGCTGGGCCAGGGCCTGGTAGGCCAGTGCGCGATCGAGAAGGAAAAGATCCTGCTGACCAATGTGGCCGGCAATGCCTTCCGCGTCGCCACCGGGCTCTCGGAAGGCGCGGCGCTCGATGTGCTGGTGCTGCCGGTGGTGTTTGAAGGCGAAGTGCGCGGCGTGCTGGAGCTGGCGTCACTGGAGCGCTTCAGCCCATCGCACCAGGCCTTCCTCGATCAGCTGACCGAGTCGATCGGCATCGTGATCAACACCATCGCAGCCAACATGCGCACCGAGGACTTGTTGACACAGTCACAGTCACTCGCCGAAGAGCTGCAGAACCGCCAGCAGGAACTGCAGCAGACCAACGAAGAGCTGCAGGAAAAGGCCCGCCTGCTCGCTCACCAGAACCACGAAGTCGAGCGCAAGAACCAGGAAGTCGAGCAGGCCCGCCAGGCACTGGAAGAAAAGGCTGAGCAGCTCGCGCTGACCTCGAAGTACAAGTCGGAGTTCCTGGCCAACATGTCGCATGAGCTGCGCACGCCGCTCAACAGCCTGCTGATCCTGTCGGACCAGCTCAGCAAAAACGGCGATGGCAACCTGAGCCCGAAGCAGGTCGAGTTCGCGAAGACCATCCATCTGTCGGGCAACGACCTGTTGATGCTGATCAACGACATCCTCGATTTGTCGAAGATCGAATCGGGCACGGTGGCGGTGGATGTCAGCGAACTGCGCCTCGACGAGCTGCAGCGCTCGGTCGACCGCAGCTTCCGCCACGTCGCCGAATCCAAGCATGTCGGTTTCGTGATCAACGCGGTGCAGCCACTGCCCAAGACCATCGTCTCCGACGTCAAGCGCCTGCAGCAGATCATCAAGAACCTGCTCTCCAACGCCTTCAAGTTCACCCACCGCGGCCAGGTGGTGCTGCAGGTAGCGACCGTCGACAGCGGCTGGTCGCGCGACAACGAAGACCTGAACCGCGCCGCGCAAGTCATCGCCATCTCGGTGGCCGACACCGGCATCGGCATCTCGCCCGACAAGCAGCAGATCATCTTCGAAGCCTTCCAGCAGGCCGATGGTTCGACCTCGCGCAAATACGGCGGCACCGGCCTGGGCCTGGCGATCAGCCGTGAGCTGTCGAAGCTGCTGGGCGGCGAGATCCGCCTGGTCAGCACGCCGTCGCGGGGCAGCACCTTCACGCTGTATCTGCCGCAAAGCTACAACCCGTCACGCGGTTCGCGCCACAGCCGGGCTGGCCTTCAAGAGGCCGAAGCGCTGGTGCGGGCCGAACGCCAGCTCGATGCACAAGCCTGGGATAACGCTCTCTCTGAGCGCACTCAGCGCGGCAGTCAGCGCACGCCCGCACGCGGCGAGTTGAAGGCCGATCCGGCGCCCACGCGTGACACGATCGTGCCCACGCTGCCGGAAGACGGCGAGCCCAGCACGGTATTCAGCGATGTGGCCGGCGACGACCGCAACGACATCTCGCCCGATGACCGGGTGTTGTTGATCGTTGAAAACGACCTCGCCTTCGCCAAGCTCTTGCTGGAAGCCGGCCGCCTGAGCGGCTTCAAGGGCCTCGTTAGCACCACGGGCGCAGGTGCTTTAGCGATGACGCGCGAGTTCCACCCGTCGGTGATCACGCTCGACATCTATCTGCCCGACATGGAGGGCTGGCGCATCCTCGAGCGGCTGAAGGCCGACCTCGCGACGCGCCACATTCCGATCTGCGTCGTCTCGACCGACGAGTCGCGCCAGCGCGCACTCGACTCGGGCGCGATCGGCTTTCTGACCAAGCCGCTGCAGTCGATCGACGTTGTCAAAGACGCGCTGGCGCACCTGCACCAATTTGCCGACCGCAACGCGAGAAAGCTGCTGGTACTGCTGCACGAGGATGAGCTGCGCCGCGAGTTCCTGGCCTGCCTGGAGTCCGATACCGACATCGTGCTGGCCAATTCACCCGAGGCCGCGCGGCTGGCGCTGGCCGGGGGCGGCATCGACTGCCTCGTCGTCGATTCATCGGTCGGCGGCTTCGGCCCCGAAGACATCATCGACACCCTGGAGCAGCGGCCCCTGGCGCGGCAAATGGCGGTCGTGGCCTTCGTTCCACCCGGGCGGCAGATCGAGACCCGCTGGCGCTACAAGCACAGCGCGTTTGCACTGCGCGAGGCACACACGCTGGAGCAGTTGCTGGACGCGACCGCCTTTTTCCTGCACCGCGGCACCGCGGCGATGTCAGAGCGCGAGCGGCAGTCGGTCGAAGCGCTTCATCACGCCGAGCCGGTGCTGGTAGGCAAGAAGGCACTGATCGTCGATGACGACATGCGCAACATCTTCGCGCTGGCCACCGTGCTCGATGAGCACGGCATGGTCATCGTGTCGGCCGACAACGGCCGCGATGCGATCGCACTGGTCGAGAACGACCCCAGCATCGACATCGTGCTGATGGACATCATGATGCCGGAGATGGACGGCATCACGACGATGCGCGAGATCCGCAAGCTGCCGCGCGGGCGCAGCCTGCCGATGGTCGCGGTGACGGCCAAGGCGATGAAGGGCGACCGCGAGAAATGCATCGAGGCCGGCGCCTGGGACTACCTCTCGAAACCGGTCGACACCACGCACCTGCTGTCGGTGTTGAGGGGCTGGCTGTGCAAGTGACAGACGGCAAATTCCCTTCCGCTGCCGGCCCCGAACTTGGCGCGCCGTCCCTGGCCGAGCCGTCCGACGAAGCGGCCCACATCCTGATCGTCGACGACTTGCCGGAGAAGCTGCTGGTGCTGGGCACCGTGCTCGAAGAGCTGAACCAGAACCTCGTCTTCGTGCGCTCCGGCGCCGAGGCGCTGCGGGAGGTCTTGCAACGCGAGTTCGCGGTCATCCTGCTCGACGTCAACATGCCCGACATCGACGGCCTGGAAACCGCGAGCCTGATCCGCAAGTACAAGCGCTCCGCGCACACGCCGATCATCTTCATCACCGCCTATGCCGATGAGATGCAGACGGCCGCCGGCTATTCGCTCGGCGCGGTCGACTACATCCTGTCGCCGGTGGTGCCGGAGATGCTGCGCAGCAAGGTCAAGGTCTTCGTCGACCTCTACACCATGCAGTGCCGCATGCGCCGCCAGGCCGATGAGCGGGTCGCCCGCGTGGCGGCCGAAGCGGCGCGCCAGGTGGCGGAAGAGAATGGCCGCCGCTCGGCTTTTCTGTCGCAGGCGAGTGCCGTCTTGAGTGGCTCGCTCGATCTGTCGATCAGCATGAACGGCCTGCTGGAATTGCTGGTGCCCGACATGGCGTCGCTGGCGATGGTGCTGATGCCCGACGAGACTGGCGCGCTGCGCCGCGGCCGCGTGGCCTCGATCGCCGCCGGGCAGCTGAGCTGCGAACTCGCCGACACCGATCACGATGCGCTGCCCTCGCCGGTGAGGCACGCGCTTCGGCAGGCGCTGATCGGAGACACCCGCATGCAGCTCGCGCCAGAAGCGGTCGCAGCGCTGTCGCCCCAGCGTTTCGGCCTGGCCGCCGCGATCAAGCTCGATGCGGCGAGTGCGGTGCCGCTGCGCGTCGGCGAACGGGTGCTGGGCGTGCTGGTGGTCGGCACCGAAACCGCCGACCAGGGCCTCGCGTCATCGGACTGGGCCGCGCTGGACGAATTGGCCAGCCGCGCCGCGATCGCCTTCGAGAATGCCAACCTCTACCGCAGCCTGCAAGGCGAAATCGCCGAGCGGCGTGCCGCCGAAACCGAGCTGCAGTACGCCAACCAGCGCAAGGACGAATTCCTCGCGATGCTCTCCCATGAGCTGCGCAACCCGCTGGCGCCGATCCGCAATGCGCTGGAGGTAGTGCGGCTGGTCGCGCCGCCAGAACACCTGCAGCTCAAACGCCTGACCGACGTGATGGAGCGACAAGTCAGCCACATGACCCGGCTGGTCGATGAGCTACTCGACGTGGCCCGCATCAGCGAAGGCAAGGTCGTGCTGCACCTGGAGCCGCTCGCGCTGCAGAGCGTGGTTTCGCAAAGCGTCGAGACCACGCAGCCCACGATCGACAGCCGCCGCCTGACCCTGGCGATCTCGATGCCGGGCGAAGCGGTGCCAGTGCATGGCGACCCGGCGCGGCTGGCGCAGATCCTGTCCAACCTGTTGCACAACGCGGCCAAATACACCGACCCGGGCGGCCACATCGAAGTGGCCTTGACCCGCGAAGGCGGCCAAGCGGTCGTGACGGTGCGCGACAACGGCATCGGCATCGACTCGACCCTGCTGTCGCGGATCTTCGATCTGTTCGCACAAGGCTCGCGCGCGCTCGACCGCAGCCAGGGGGGCCTGGGCATCGGCCTGACGGTCGCGCGGCGGCTGGCCGAATTGCATGAAGGCCGCATCGACGTGAAGAGCGACGGGCTGGGCAAGGGCTCGGAGTTCCGCGTCTACCTGCCTTGCGCCGAGCCGCTGGCCTTGCCGACCTCATTGGCTCAGGTGCAGAACACAAGCACCGCAGACTCGACTCAGTCGGCCCACCCGGCAAGCGTGGCCCCTTCGCCGACGGCTGAGCTTCCGGCCGCGGCCGCGCTGAGCGGCCCGGCCTTGCCGCGCCGGGTGCTGGTCGTGGACGACAACCGCGACGCCGCGGAAAGCGTGGCCGAGTTTCTGCAGATGGAAGGCCACGAAGCCCACGCGGTGTACGACAGCCTGAAGGCGCTCGAGTGCGTCGAGACCTTCTCGCCCGAAATCGTGGTGCTTGACATCGGCCTGCCGATGCTCACCGGCTACGAGGTCTGCAAGCGCATGCGCAAACTGCCGCAGACCCAGCACGCCACGCTGATCGCAATGACTGGCTATGGGCAAAAGGAAGATTTGGCGCGCGCTTTCGAAGCCGGCTTCGATCACCATTTGGTCAAGCCGGCCGACCCACGCGAGCTGCTTCGGCTGATCGGCCGGCCGCTTCACGCGAAGCCAGAATGATTTTTCTTTGTGCTGGCCGCAGCCCGAAACTCTTCGGCCATCTCTGACGTGAGCTTGTTCACCTACCGGGTACGACAGTTGCTTCTAGGAAGGTACGAATCCATAGCACAGAGGCTGCGAAAAACGGCTAGGCAACTACCCTGATCCCCGCAGCCTCTGAATCAACCTTCCCTTGTCTTGAGAGGCTTTCCATGCTGAATACTGCCCCCCACCTGGACATCGAACAAATCGCCAGCGCTTGCGGCCTGCGTAAAAGCCGTGCCATCGCTGGCGGCGTTTATCTGTGCAACGACGAAGCCTTGCGCGCTTTTGCCGCAGCCGTTGCCAGCCAATCCCAGTTATACCGCTCAGAGCAGCGCCTGGACGCACTCGAAGCTCTGCCGTCGAGCGAGCGCGAAACCGCCGAGGCCTGATCCGGCCTAATTCCCTGCTGGAGCGCATTCTCCGCGCCAGGCAGGGGCGGCCTCGGTTCCTTAGGCGGGCAGCTTGGCAAGCGGTATCTTGCCTGCATGAGTACCGCCTAACCACTTTGATGTAGGAAGTGGCCTACGCTCAATCCGCGTCAGTGCCTATGCCGCCCGGTGTGCCTGTCCCCTGTCTCTATGACGAGCCGGCCACGATGATCCTGTAAATGCGTGAGCGTCTGACCGCCTGCTTGTGCGGCATGAGGCGCTCTCCTCTGTTCCGCTCAGGGAGAACTCCATGCCTTTGCCTTCGCGCATCCTGGTCGTTGACGACCACGTCGACAGCGCTGATTCGCTCGCTGCGATGCTCGAAGACGAAGCGCACGAGGTTCAGACCGCCTACAACGGCCAGGAAGCCCTGGACCGCGCCGCCGCCTTCGACCCGCAGCTGATCATTCTTGACCTCCACATGCCGGTGATGAACGGCTTCAAGGCGGCCCGCGCGTTGCGCCTGGCCCGCGGAGATCGCAACAAGCTGGTGCTGATCGCCCTGAGCGGTTTGATGCAGGTCTCTGAACGCGCCGAAGCGCTCGACTCCGGCTTCGACATCATTCTTCCAAAGCCGCTCGAAGAAAGCCATATGCGCTCCCTCGTCGACAGCGTGCTGGCACAACCCGGCGTCGATCCTGCGTTGGCCACTGTCGACTTGTCAGGCGGGCCGAATTTACCGTGATGCGGCCGTGATGCGGCCGCGATGCGCGGCCCGCCCTTAGCTGCGCACCGCGAGCGCCCGTGCAATGCGGTGCCGCGCCACCTTCGTGCGAGGCACCGGAAAGTCGAACCAGCTGCGCACGTCTTCCTCCAGCCCGATGCCGTGCATGAAGTTGTACAGCGCCTTCTTCAGCGACACGCCCAACGCGTCGTGATCCACGCCGGTCGGATCGATGAAGCCGATGTCGTTCTTCGCGAAGCTGACCGGCGGCAGCGGCTGCAAGGTCACGCCGTATTCTTCAGGGTTCAAACCGACCGGTGAATGCACGGTGCAGGCGAATCGATGAAAGAAGCCGGATTGAATGCAGCCCTCTTCGAACAGTTGGCGCACGTACTCGAGGGCATCGACGGTGTCTTGCACGGTCTGGGTCGGAAAACCGTACATCAGATAAGCGTGCACAAGAATGCCGGCATCGGTAAAAGCGCGCGTCACCCGTGCCACCTGCTCGACCGAAACACCCTTCTTCATCAAGGTCAGCAAGCGATCGGAAGCCACTTCCAGTCCACCTGAAATGGCGATGCAGCCGCTGTCGGCCATCTGCTGACACAACTCCGGGCTGAACGACTTCTCGAAGCGCACATTGCCCCACCAAGACACCGCCAATTGGCGCTGCTGCAGTTCGGCCGCCAATGCTTTCAAAGCCTTCGGCGGTGCTGCTTCGTCAACAAAGTGAAAGCCGGTCTGCCCGGTTTCACGCACGATCGCTTCCATGCGGTCAACCAGCGTGCTAGCCGATGCGCCTTCATAGCGCGAGATGTAGTCCAGGCTGACATCGCAGAAGCTGCATTTCTTCCAGTAGCAGCCGTGCGCCACCGTCAGCTTGTTCCAGCGACCGTCCGACCACAGTCGGTTCATCGGGTTCAGCATGTCGAGCAGCGAAAGATAACGGTCCAGCGGCAGGCCGTCCCAGGTCGGCGTGCCGACCTCGGCAAAGGCGATGTCCGGCTCCACCATGTTGACGTAGCGAACCAGCCCGGTGTCGGCCTGGCGCACGAAGGTGCGCACCAGCCGCTGCACCGAACGCTTGCCTTGCACATGCTCCAGCAGCGCGAGCAAAGGCCTCTCGCCGGCATCGAGCGTCACGAAATCGAAATGGTCGAACACGCGTGGATCTGACAGCTCACGCAGCTCGGTGTTGACGAAGCCGCCGCCGAGCGCAATGCGGATCGACGGGTCGTGCGCCTTGAGGGTCTGCGCGATGCGAAAAGCCGCATACACCGCTCCGGGGAATGGCACCGACACCAGCACCAGTTGCGGCACATGGCGCTTCACGGCATCGAGCGTCAGCTCGCGCAAGGTCGCATCAACCAGATTCAGCGGCTGGGCCAAGGCCTCGGCCAAGGGATCGAAGGTGGGCTGGCTTTGCGCGAGCGATTCGGCATAGCGAACGAATTCGAAACGCGGGTCGACCGCATCGCGCAGCACATCCGACAGGTCGTTCAGGTACAGCGTGGCCAGATGGCGCGCACGGTCTTGCAGGCCGAGCGCGCCGAAGGCCCAGGCCAAAGGGTCGCCGCCGTCTTCATCGACATACACATCGAGCGCACTGAATCGCGCCCCTTCGGGCAGGAAGTTGCGTGTGTTGATGCGGTGTGCCAGCGTCGGGTCACGGCCTTGCAGAAAAGCGATGGTCTGCGGCAGCGTGGCCCGGTATTGACGAAAGCGCTCCCTGAACGCAGCCACCAGTGGCGTGCGCCGCAGGGCCGGCAAGTCATCGATGCAGATACACAGCGCATCGAGGCCTTCGGTCGAGAACAGCTTCAGCACCAGCGCGAGGGCCAGGTCTTCCTGTACGGCATCGACGCCACGTGAACGAAGAAATCCCGTCAGGTACGCCGTGGACGGATAAGGGGTGTTGAGCTGGGTCATCGGCGGGATGACAGATAGGACGCGCATGCCCGCATTGTCGCAAGGCCGCAGGCATCGGCCACTCAGGCGCTGTTCAGTCGGGTATGGGGCGCATAGCAGCCTGGTTTGCGGAGGGCTTCTGCCACTTAGAATTCAGCATCAACTCGACATCGGGAGCGCCGGCCGTGGAAGCCGTTCGGCGATCACGAACACACCGCCCTCATCAAGCCGGCAAGCGCCAAAACGCCCTCAGCTCGGCGGCCAGCTCCTGCGCGGACTCTTCGGCCAAATTACCCGCCGTCGACAGTGCGACCGCGCACGTCCAGTGCCCAGGTCAAGCGCATCGATGATCGGCACGGCATCCAGCACCGTCAGATGGCTGATCGCTTTCTTATGGTGCATCGTGGCCCGGAATGCCACCAAGGCGCCACCGTCCTGGCCCACGACCGCGAACCGTTATGGCCGAGTACCGTACCGGCTTGATCCGGTCGACCACCGTCGTGCTTTTGGAAGGAGCACGAAGCCGTCCCGACCCGCATCACCTGAGCGGTTGAAATAGGCGGTTACCTCTTGGTCGAGGCGGCCGCTGGCTCGGCCGCACTCGGTGCCCCGTCAAGCAGCCACTCAGTTGCGTTCGCGCACGCTGATGGAGGTCATCGGGCGGTGCAGCAAAGTCAGCAAGTCGCCGGTCACGGCCTGTGCGCCTTGCGCCACCAAGCCGCCATCACGGCGCTCCAGCTCGATCAACTCGCATTGCAACTCCAACATCGCCAAGTGCAGCAGCCGCAGCGCCTTCGCTGCGGCTTGCAAAGAAATTTCAAGCTGGCTGGGTTCGTTCTTCATGAGATCAGTGTCACGCGAGCCAGTTCGTCCCGCTGTAGGACAAGCCCGCAAATCGGTTTCCTGACGTTTCTGAGTGCCAGTCGCTTTCAACTGCAGCCGACGATCGCCTGCATCGTGAGGCAGCCCTCTTAACGCGAATGGCACTTACTTTGGCCGAGGTGCGTGACCGTAGTTCATGACTTGTCGGCGAGCCTGAGCACGCGACATCTT
>CAHJWV010000598.1 GCA_903643055.1 Burkholderiales bacterium
CCCTACACGACGCTCTTCCGATCTCCTGCTCGATCAGCTTTGCGACTTGGGGCTTGTCGGTGCTTCGGCTGAAAAGACGGGGCAGGGTGGCGATCGACACCGGACGCTCGGGCGCGGGTGTCAAGGCCAGCATGTTGCGGATCGGGTCGATCGTCTCGTTCTGGCGGTTCAGCGCGATCAGCAATTGCACTTGATAACGCGACGCTTCCAGTGACTGCGGCAGGGCTGTACGCCATGCTTCGGCAGAAATCAGCGCCTGATCGCCGGCGCGTGCTTGCAGCGCGATGTCGGTGGCGCGGCGGAACAGGGTCTCGTCGTTGCTCTTGCGTGCGGCATCCAGCATGACCTGATAAGCCGTACCGGCTTCACCGGAGCTCAACTCAAGTTCACCAACCAGCAACTGATAGAACATCGGCGCATCCAGCGACGAGTTTTCGACGTCGGTTTTTGTTGGAGCAGCTTGTGCGTTAGCACCCTGCATGAAGGCCAGCGCGCAAGCCACCGCGACGGCGGTGCGAGAGATAAAGGAAAGGGCTGGCATGAACAACTCCTGAAGCGTTGAAAGATTCTAGACAGCTGGTCGGACTTTGCCGGCTCGCGATAATTCCCTTATGCCAGAACTTCCAGAGGTCGAAGTCACGCTCCAGAGTTTCGCGAAGCGAATCGCCGGAGCCCAAGTCACCGGTGTGCGCCTGGGCAAGCCATTGCGCTGGCCGCTGGGCTGCGATCCCGAGGCGCTATTGGCCCAAACGGTGGGCGAGGCGAGCCGGCGTGGCAAATACCTTTGGCTACCGTTGAGCGGCGGTGGGTTGCTGCTGCACCTGGGCATGTCGGGCTCATTGGCGTTCAACGAGCATCCATCGAGCCACGGTGGCCATGACCATTTCGATTTGTCGACGACACACGGCACGCTGCGCTTGACCGACCCGCGTCGCTTCGGTGCTGTCGTTTGGTCGCCGAGCCAGACCGAAGGCGTGGCCAGTAAGTTGTTGGCGGGTCTGGGGCTGGAGCCCTTCGATCCTGCCTTTGGAGGTGCGCATTTATATGCCGCGTTGCAACGGCGGCGCGTGGCCATCAAGCAGGCCGTGTTGGGCGGTGAGATCGTCGTGGGCGCCGGCAACATTTATGCGTGTGAGGCGCTGTTTGGTGCGGGCATTGATCCGCGTACCCGAAGCGACAGCTTGAGTCGCCGTCGTTGCGACCGGCTGGCGGCGGAGATTCGCGAAACCCTGGCCCGGGCGTTGGCGCTGGGAGGGTCGACCTTGCGTGATTTTCGCGATGCGCATGGCATGGCCGGGGCATTCCAGTTGGCTGCCAAGGTCTACGGTCGCGAGGGGGAGCCTTGCCTGACCTGCGGAAAGCCAATCACCCGCATCGTGCAGAGTCAACGCTCAACCTTCTTTTGTTCTCGCTGTCAACGCCCCTGAGGTGGTGGTAGTGTGAGAAATAGCGCACACCACTACGCCCTTAGGGGTGACGAGTTGTTTCGTGTCGTCTGTGGCATTTGCCGCTTGCGCTACCATGCCTGACGCTTTTTTCTCATTGCTGGGCCGCCACATTTTCCATGGCTTCTTCTTTTGCAAGCAGTCTTGACGAGCTGGCCCAATGGCGCGCTTCGCTCAGTCAACGACTCGATGAATTCAGTCGCTTTTTAAGCGAGCACGATGTCGCCGATCCGGCGGCACAAGAGTCCCTGGACAACCTTCGCCGCCGCTTGGTCGGCGAGAAGCTCGTGGTGGCGTTTGTCGCCGAGTTTTCTCGCGGGAAATCCGAGCTGATCAACGCCATTTTCTTTTCCGATACCGGCCGGCGCGTGCTGCCTGCCACGCCGGGACGCACGACCATGTGTCCGGTTGAGTTGGGCTTTCAGGTGGGCGAAGCGCCGGCGCTGACGCTGTTGCCGATCTCGACCCGAATGGAAGGCCTGTCTCTGACCGAAATGCGCAGTCAGCCTGACGCCTGGACGCACATTCCACTGGACGTCACTTCGCCCGACAAGCTGGCCGAAGCGCTGCAGGAAGTGATGCGTACGCAGTGGGTTAGCGTCGATGACGCGCGTGCCCTCGGTTTCTGGGACGAAGACCATCCCGAAGACAACCCGCCGACCGATGACAACGGCTTGGTGCAAGTGCCTGCATGGCGCCACGCGATGATCAATTACCCGCACCCGCTGCTCAAGCGCGGCTTGGTGGTGCTGGACACGCCGGGCCTGAACGCCATCGGCGCCGAGCCGGAATTGACGCTCAGCCTGTTGCCGTCGGCCCACGCGATGGTCTTCATCCTCGGCGCTGACACTGGTGTGACCAAGTCTGACATGACGATTTGGCGCGATCACCTCGGTTCTCCGTCGAGCACCAGTTTCGTCGTGCTGAACAAGATCGATGCGCTGATCGACCCGCTGGCCACCATGGAGCAGGTGCACGAACAGATCGAGCTGCAACACGATTCGACAGCACGTACGCTGGAGATGGCGAGGGAGCGCATCTTTCCGTTGTCCGCCCGCCAGGCATTGGCTGCGCGGATTGATGGCGACGCACAGGCGCTGATCGACAGCCGCTTGCCCGAGTTGGAAGCGGCCTTGGGAGCGCAGTTGCTGCCGCAACGCCGCGAGGTTTTGCAAGAGGTCGTGCTGGAGGCCACCCAACGCCTGGGCGCGCAAGTCACCCGTCGCCTGGGTGACCGCCGTCGCCAGGTCGCCGAGCAGACGCTGGAGTTGCGAGGCTTGCGCGGTAAGAGCAGCGCCAAGACCCGTTTGATGCTCAGCCGCGTCGACGCGGAGACCGCCGAATTCGAGCAATGCACTTCCCGCCTGCAGGCGATGCGCATGGTTCACAGCCGCATGCTGAAAAACGCGCTGATCGATCTGACCAGCGACCGCTTGCGCGAAGAAGTCAACGAGATGCAGACGGCGATGAACAGCTCCTTGCTGAACCTCGGCGCGAAGAAGGCATTCATCTCGCTGTGCAGCCGCCTGCGCGAGCTGCTTGAGGTATCGCAGGTTCGTGCCAACGAGATTCACGACATGCTGGGCGCGTCGTTTTCGAAGCTCAACGCCGAGTTCGGATTCGGCTTGTCGATTGCCAAGGCCCCGGACCTGGCGCGCTTTGTTCAAGAGTTGACT
>CAHJWV010000599.1 GCA_903643055.1 Burkholderiales bacterium
CACGCAGGAACTGCCGGCCGGCATCGCAAGGGGCGCATTCGTTGGATGAATACAGTGTCACCGGATAACGCTGTGCGACCTGGCGCAGCTCATAAGGCAAGCTGGCATCGCTTGAGCTGCTACCGCCGCCATTGATCGGCACCACCTTGCTCTGCGCCTCGGTGGGCGCACGGTCGGTGTAGGTGATCTTGCCGTCCGGCCCAACGACTTTGTATTGGGCGTGAGCGGGCAGCACCATGAACAGCAAAGGCGTCAGCAAAACGGTTGAAGCAAGGCGCAGGGTGGAGGTGGTGTGTGTGGTCATGAGGACTGCTCCAAGAGCCTGAGTACGAAAAACTTCAGCGCGGGGGCCGGGCGAATTTAAGTCATCAAGCCATGCCCTGGTGCCGCAAAAGTGCATCAATACGTGGCTCGCGGCCGCGGAAAGCCTTGAAGCTCTCCATCGCCGGGCGGCTGCCACCGGCTTCGAGAATGGCTTCGCGGTAACGCCGGCCGGTCTCGGGGTTCAAGGTGCCGGTTTCTTCGAACGCGCTCCAGGCATCGGCGCTCAAGACCTCGGCCCATTTGTAGCTGTAATAGCCGGCCGAATAGCCGCCAGCAAAGATGTGCGAGAACGAATGCTGGAAGCGGTTGAAGGCCGGCGGCGGGAACACCGCGACTTCGCGGCGCACCTCATCAATCACCTTTTGCACATCGGCCTGTGAACCCGGCTCGGCATGCAGGCGCATGTCGAACAGCGAGAACTCGATCTGCCGCAGCGTCTGCATGCCACTCTGGAAGTTCTTTGCGGCGAGCATCTTGTCGTACAGCGCGCGCGGCAGCGGCTCACCGGTGTCGACGTGGGCGGTCAGGTGCTTGAGCACCTCCCATTCCCAGCAGAAGTTTTCCATGAATTGGCTCGGCAGTTCGACCGCATCCCACTCAACACCCGAGATGCCGGCCACGCCGACATCGTTGACCTGGGTCAGCATGTGGTGCAGGCCATGGCCGAACTCATGGAACAGCGTCGTGACCTCGTCGTGCGTCAGTAGCGCCGGCTTGCCATCCACAGGGGCGGCGAAATTGCAGACCAGGTTGGCCACCGGGGTTTGCGTGCTGCCTTCCGGGCGCGCCCAACGGCCGCGAACGTCGTCCATCCAGGCGCCAGGGCGCTTGCCCGAACGCGCGTATGGATCGAGGTAGAACTGGCCGACCAGTGCCGGCGCTTTGCCGCCAGGCTGCTGCCGCTCGATGCGGAAGAAGCGCACCGTCGGGTGCCAGACTTCGGCGGTGTCGGGGCGGATGCTGACCTCGAACAGCGTCTCGATGATGCGGAACAGGCCGCTGAGCACCTTGGTCTCGGTGAAATATGGCTTCACTTCCTGATCGCTGAAGGCATAACGCGCCTCCTTCAGCTTCTCGCTGGCGTAAGCCGTGTCCCAGGCCTGCAGGTCGGGCAGGCTGAGCTGGCTGCTGGCGAATTCACGCAGCTCGGCGAGGTCTTTCTCGGCATAAGGCCGCGCGCGGCTGGCCAGATCACGCAGGAAGTCGATCACCTGCTGCGGGCTGTCGGCCATCTTCGCGACCAGCGACACCTCGGCGAAATTGCGATAGCCGAGCAGTGCCGCTTCTTCCTGCCGCAAGGACAGCAGCTCGCTCATCAGCGCGCTGTTGTCTTGCTCGGGCAGGCCCAGCTCGCTGGCGCGGGTCGCATAGGCGCGGTACAGCTGCTCGCGCAGCGCGCGGTTCTCGCCGTACTGCATCACCGGAAAGTAGCTCGGAAAGTGCAAGGTGATCTTGTAGCCGTCCTTGCTTTCGGCCGCCGCAGCCGCGCGCGCAGCGGCCTTGACGTCGTCAGGCACACCGGCCAGATCGGCCTCGCTGACATACAGCGCAAAGCGGTCGGTCGCGTCCATCACGTGCTCGGAATACGACTGCGACAGCGCAGCAGTGCGCTCCTGAATTTCTGCATAACGCTCCCGATCAGCGCCTTTCAATTCGGCACCGGAGAGCACGAAGTCGCGCATCGCATTCGACAGCGCCTGGCGGCGCGCCGGGCTCAGGCCTTGCGCGGCCGGGCCGTTGAAGATCGCCTTGTATTTCGCGTAGAGCCGCTCGTCGGCGCCGAGCCGGGTATGGAACTCGGTGATCTTCGGCAGGTTCTCGTTGTAGGCCGCTCGCAACTCGGGGTTGTCGGCCACATGGTTCAGATGGCCGACCGCGCCCCAGGCCATGCCCAGGCGCTCGGTGGCCACATCGAGCACCGCCGACAGCGCGTCGTAGTCCGCGGGAGTCGCATCGCTGGTGGCCCGCTCCAATGCCTTGTCGGCCGCCGCCAGCAACTCATCGACGGCTGGGCTCACATGTTCAGGCTGGATGTCGGCGTAGCGAGGCAGGTCGGAGGTATCGAGCAAGGGATTGGTCATGGGCATCGGTCAGTCTCGAATGAATGATTGGGTTCGGCTCAGCCGCGGTCAGCGTGTTCCGCGGGCGTGAGCCTGTGCAGGACCACCATGGCGCAAGTCCAGCGGCAGCGGCGTGAGCTGCCGGCTGTCTGGCGACGACGGGGCCGGCGGTGTTCATCGTGCAGCGCGCTCGGCGGCTTCGATGGTGTTGATGAGCAGCATCGCGCGGGTCATCGGGCCGACACCGCCCGGCACCGGCGTGATCCAGCCGGCGACGTCAGAGACGCCGGCGAAATCCACATCGCCACACAGCTTGCCTTCGTCATTGCGGTTCATCCCCACATCGATGATCACGGCGCCGGGTTTCACCATTGCGGCCGTCAGCGTATTGCGCCGGCCGACGGCGGCCACGACCACATCGGCCTGACGAGTGAATTGCGCCAGATCGGTCGTCGCACTGTGGCAGATGGTGACGGTGGCATGCGCTTGCAAGAGCAGCTGCGCCATCGGCTTGCCGACGGTGTTGCTGCGGCCGATCACCACCGCATGCTTGCCGCGCAGGTTGATGCCGGTGGTCTCGATCAGCTTCATGCAGCCATACGGCGTGCAGGGCCGAAAGCCAGGCAGGCCGCTGGCCAGTTCGCCGGCGCTGAGCACCGAGAAGCCATCGACGTCTTTCGTGGTGGCGATGGCGGCGATCACCTTCTGCGGATCGATGTGCTTGGGTACCGGCATCTGCACCAGGATGCCGTGGATGCGGGCATCGCGGTTCAGCTCGTCGATGCGTTGCAGCAGTTCGGCTTCGCCGAGGGTGGCCGGGAAGCGGTCGAGCACCGAGCGCACGCCGCTGCTTTCGCAGTCTTTGACCTTGTGGCTGACATAGACCTGGCTGGCCGGGTCGTCGCCGACCAGGATCACCGCGAGACCGGGCTGATGGCCGCGGGCGGTCAAGGCCTGCGCGCGTTCAGCGACTTCGGCGCGGATTTTCTTGGCGAGTGCATTGCCGTCGATCAGTTGGGCAGTCATAGGTCGAATGAA
>CAHJWV010000600.1 GCA_903643055.1 Burkholderiales bacterium
AGCCGCCCGCTCTTCAGCGTTTGACGGCGGCGCTTCGCAGCCATCTCCCGCGCGATTGCGTCTCCAGCCTCTTCAGCGCCTTGCAGACACGCTGCCGCCATGCCATCGCCACGCTTTGCCCTGCCGCCCTATGCCGAGCTGCATTGCCAGAGCAACTTCAGCTTTTTGATCGGAGCCTCGCATCCCGAAGAACTGGTCGAGCGCGCGATTCAGCTCGGCTACTCGGCGCTGGCCCTCACCGATGAATGTTCGCTGGCCGGCGTGGTGCGGGCGCATGCCGAAATCAAGCGCCATGCGCAGCGCCCGCTGCATCTGATCATCGGCAGCGAGATGCGCGTCTCGCCCAGTGCCTCGGCCAGCGCTCCGCTGGGCCTCCCCGTGATGCAAGACGATGAAGCCCTGCCCCACTCGCTCACCGAGATGCGCCTGGTCCTGCTGGCGCAAACACGGCGCGGCTACGGCAACCTCTCGCACTGGATCACCCTCGCCCGCCGCCGAGCCGAAAAAGGCAGCTACCTTGCGCACCCGGGTGATGTGGAAGGCAAGGCGCCGGATGGGCCGATGCTCGCCGGCCTGCCCGATTGCCTGGCGTTGCTCGTCGCCCAGGGCGCGCAAAGCTTCGATCAGGTGTTTGCCCAGGCCATGTGGCTCAAGACCTGGTTCCAGGATCGCGCGGCGATCGCACTGGAGTTGCATCACGGCCCCGATGACGACAGCCTGCTCGAGACCGTGCAGCGCGTGTCGACCTACACCGGCCTGCCGATCGTGGCCACTGGTGGCGTGCTGATGCATGTGCGCTCGCGCAAGCCGCTGCAAGACATGCTGACCGCCACCCGCTTGCGCCGCACCGTGGCCGAGGCGGGCTGGCAGCTGCAGCCCAATGCCGAAGCCCATCTGCGCTCACGCGGGCGGCTGGCGGCGCTCTACCCCGATGAATGGCTGGAGCGCAGCCTGACGCTCGCCGGCCGCTGCAGCTTCTCGCTCGACCAACTGCGCTATGAATATCCGCAAGAGATCGTGCCGGCGGGCGAAACGCCGAGCTCCTACCTGCGCAAGCTGACCTATGGCGGCATGCCCTGGCGTTACCCGTTCGGCGCGCCGGCCAAGGTCATCGAGCAGATCGAGCATGAGCTGGTCTTGATCACCCGGCTCGACTACGAGCGCTACTTCCTGACCGTGGCCGACATCGTGCGCTGGGCCCGCGCCCAAAACATCCTCTGCCAGGGCCGCGGCAGCGCAGCCAACTCGGCAGTTTGCTATTGCCTGGGCATCACCGAAATCGACCCCGACCGCGCCACCTTGCTGTTCGAGCGCTTCATCAGCGCCGAGCGCAAGGAGCCGCCCGACATCGATGTCGACTTCGAACACCAGCGGCGCGAAGAAGTCATCCAGTACATCTACCGCAAATACGGCCGGCACCGCGCAGCGCTGACCGCCGTCGTGATCTGCTATCGGCCGCGCTCGGCGCTGCGCGATGTCGGGCGTGCGCTCGGAATCGACCTGCAGCGCATCGAAGCGGTGGCCAAAAGCCTGCATTGGTTTGATGGCCGCGCGATCAACGACGAGCGCCTGCGCGAAAACGGCTTCGACCCCGCAGCCCCGCTGTGCCGCTTGTGGATGGACATGACGCAGCAGCTGATCGGATTCCCGCGCCACCTGAGCCAGCACCCCGGTGGCTTCGTGATCGCACGCGAACAGCTCTCCCACCTCGTTCCGGTCGAGAACGCGGCGATGGACAAGCGCAGCGTCATCCAGTGGGAAAAAGACGACCTCGAATCCCTCGGGCTGATGAAGGTCGACATCCTCGCGCTGGGCATGCTCAGCGCGCTACGGCGCTCGCTCGAATTCATCGGCCACAAGCTGGGCCGCGAGTTCCAGCTGCAAGACATCCCTGACAAAGACAGCGCCACCTTCGACATGATCTGCAAGGCCGATACGGTCGGCGTCTTCCAGATCGAAAGCCGCGCCCAGATGAGCATGCTGCCGAGGCTCAAACCGCGCAAGTACTACGACCTTGTGGTGCAGGTGGCGATCGTGCGGCCGGGCCCGATCCAGGGCGGCATGGTCCACCCTTATCTGAAGAACCGCGGATTGCCGCCCGATCAGATCGACTACCCCGGCCCCGAAGTCAAGGAAGCGCTGATGCGCACGCAGGGGGTGCCGATCTTCCAGGAGCAGGTGATGCAAATCGCCATCCTCGCGGCCGACTTCACCCCCGGGGAGGCCGATCAACTGCGCCGCGCGATGGCCGCCTGGAAGCGCAAGGGCGGCCTCGGCCCCTTCCATGAAAAGCTGGTCGGCCGGATGGTCCAAAAAGGCTATGCGCAAGACTATGCCGAGCGCATCTTCAAGCAAATCCAGGGCTTCGGCGAATACGGCTTCCCCGAGAGCCACGCCGCCGGCTTCGCGCTGCTGGCTTATGACAGCAGCTGGATCAAGCGGCACCACCCCGACGCCTTTCTCGCCAGCCTGCTCAACAGCCAGCCGATGGGCTTTTATGCACCGGCCCAACTCGTGCGCGATGCGCGTGAGCATGGCGTGCAGGTCGAGGCGGTCGATGTGATGCGCAGTGACTGGCAGACCACGCTGGAACCGCGACCGGTTCGCGCCAATGTCGACACCCATGACGGTCCCGGCCCTAACGCCAACGCCAACGCCAACGCCAACGCCAACGCCAACGCCGAGGTCGAGGTCGAGGTCGAAACCGGCGCCAGCGAAAACACAATTGCTTTCGCAGCCCCCTCTGCCGTGCACGCGCCCTTGCAGCCCGTCAGGTTGGGCCTGCATCTGATCTCCGGCCTCGCGCCAGAAGCCGGGCAGCGCATCGTCCATGCGCGCTTGCAGCGCCTGTTCAGCGGCATCGATGACCTGGCGCGCCGCGCTGAGTTGAGCGCGCAGGATCTCTCGGCGCTGGCCCACGCCAATGCGCTGCAGGCGCTCAGCGGACATCGCCACCAGGCCTCGTGGGCGGTGGCGGGCATCGACACCCGGCCCACCGCGCTGCTGCGCTCGGCCCGCGTGCAGGAAACCGATGCGCAGTTGCAAGCGCCGGCCGAAGTCGAAGACACGCTGGCCGACTACCGCTCGGTCGGCCTGACTTTGCAGCGCCATCCGCTGGCCTTGCTGCGCGAGCGTTTGAACGGCTTCAAGGTCCAGACCGCCGCCGCCTTGCGCACCTACCCCCATGGCCGGCTGGCCCGGGCCAGCGGCCTCGTGACGCACCGGCAGCGGCCACAAACCGCCAAGGGCACGATGTTCGTGACCCTCGAAGACGAGACCGGCGCCATCAACGTCGTGGTGTGGCCGCGCGTCGTGGAGTCGCAGCGCAAGCCGCTGCTGGCCGCCCGGCTGATGACGGTCTACGGGCAATGGCAGCGCCAAGGCGACAACGAGCATGCCGTGATGCATCTGGTCGCGGTGAAGATCATCGACCACTCCGGCCTATTGAACGGCTTGAACAACCCGAGCCGCGATTTCAAATGAAGCCGGCCCCACGATGTAGGAACTGCCGTACATCCAAAGCCGCTGCCCTCTGAACGACAAACCATTCACCCGCTCCTACAGTGCACTCATCGCAGACACAGACGCCAGACACAGACGCTGCACCGCAAAAACTTCACTGAGGAAACTTCCATGTTCACCCACAAGACCGCGCTTTTCACCTTCGTGGCCGCCTGCTCGCTGGGCATGGCCGCATGCCAACCCGCCGAAGGCCCGGCCGAACGCGCCGGTAAATCGGTGGACAACGCAGCCCAAAAGGCCGGTGACCAAATCGAAAAAGCCGGCGACAAAATCAAGGATGCGGCGAACGACGCCAAGAAGTAACAACGTCCTCCTGCGCATCCGCCCCGCGGCCAATCGT
>CAHJWV010000601.1 GCA_903643055.1 Burkholderiales bacterium
CTGCATGATCTGCGACAGCGGCAGGCCCTGGGCCAGCAGCAGGCCGACCTTGCGGTTGCGCGACAGATCGCCGGTGGCGGTCAGCACGAGATCGCCCAGGCCGCTCAAGCCCATGAAGGTCTCGGCACGGGCGCCCAGGGCCGTGCCGAGCCGGGTCATTTCGGCCAGCCCGCGGGTGATCAGCGCGGCGCGGGCATTGAGGCCCAGGTTCATGCCATCGGCAATGCCGGTGGCGATGGCCATCACGTTTTTCACCGCACCGCCCACCTCCACGCCCACCGGGTCGCCGGAGGCGTAGATGCGCAGGTTGTCGCCATGCAAGGCCTGCACGGTCAAATCACATAACGATGCATCCGCACTCGCTGCAACCAGCGCAGCGGGCTGGCCGCGCGCCACCTCGAGCGCGAAGCTCGGGCCCGACAGCACGCCCACGCGGGGGCTGCCCGGCCGAACGGCGCGCGCCACTTCATGGCCGAGCCAGCCGGTGCCTTCCTGGAAGCCTTTGCACAGCCACAGCAGGCCCGGCGCATCGGCCGGCAACGCACGCAGCGTTTCATGCAGGCCGGCCATCGGCGTCGCAATGATCAACAGGCCGCCGCGCGCATGCTCGACGGCGCTTTCGAAATCGGAGGAGATGCGCAGCGAAGCAGGCAACGCAATGCCCGGCAGATAGCGAGCGTTCTCGCGCAGCGTCTGCATGCGTTCGCACTGGGCCGCATCGCGCGCCCACAGGCGGGTGGCATGGCGGCTCGCAGTGCTGACAGCGAGCGCCGTGCCCCAGGCGCCCGCACCCAGAATGCTCAGATTCATCGGGCGCGGAGGCGGTGTCAGTTCAGCGTTTTCGAGGCCGGTGCGGTGGTGCCCGTTCCAGCGGCTTGTTGCTGCTGTGCTTCGAACATGGCCTGGAAGTTCACTTCGGCGAGCACGACCGGCGGGAAGCCGGCACGCGTGCAAACGTCAGAGACGATGGCGCGCAGGTACGGATAGATGATCTGCGGGCAGGCGATGCCGATGATCGGCTGCAGTTGATCTTCGGGCACGTTGCGGATTTCGAAGATGCCGGCTTGCTTGGCTTCGACCAGGAACAGGACCTTGTCGCTGACCTTGGTCGTGACGGTGGCCGTGACGCTCACTTCATAGACGCCGTCAGCGATCGGGGTAGCTGCCAGGCCGAGGTTGATGTCAACCTGGGGTTGGGCTTGCTCGAGCAGGATCTGCGGCGAATTCGGTTGCTCCAGAGACAAGTCCTTCAGGTAAAGGCGCTGAATCTGAAACACGGGGTTCTGGTTGTCGTCGGCCATGATGGTCTCGCTGATGATCTCGGTATGAGACGGGGTAGAAAGGCAGAGATAAAAAAACCGCACCCAGAGGGGCGCGGACTGCGCGCGGATTATGGCTGAGCCACTGCGGCGCGCTAAGGGCTCAAGTCGCGGACGCCTGCAACAACGGTATCAGACCGCCTTGCTGGTCCAGCGCCACCAGATCGTCGCAGCCGCCCACGTGGGTGTTGCCGATGAAGATCTGCGGCACCGTGCGCCGTTTCGTCAGGCTGATCATCACGTCGCGCTCGACCGGGTCGAGGTCGATGCGGATTTCATCGATCTGATCCACACCGCGCGACTTCAGCAAGGCCTTGGCGCGATGGCAATAAGGGCAGACTTGCGTGGTGTACATCTTCACTGCTTGCATCACATCACTCCTTCAAACTCAGGCCGCGGATTTCTCGATCGGCAAGTTCGCCTCACGCCATGCGGCCAGGCCGCCAGCCAGCGGGTGAACGTTCTCGAAGCCGGCTTTGCGCAGGATAGCCACGGCACGCGAAGCACGTGCGCCTGTCGGGCACACCAACACCAGCGGCAAGGACTTGTTCTTGGGCAAGGTGGTCGCGGTCTCGAGCGTTCCGAAGGGCACGTTCTTCGAGCCGGTAGCATGACCTGCCGCGTATTCAGCCGGTTCGCTCACATCGATCAGCGTGCCGCGCTGGCGGTTGATGACCTGCACCGCCTCGGCCGTCGACAAGGCGCCCGCCTGGCTACCGCTGCGCAGCTTCGGCCACAACAACAAGCCGCCAGAGATCAGCGCCGCGACGATCAGGAACCAGTTGTCGATAAAGAATTTCACAGAGAAGCCCAGAGGTTGGAGAGTGCCCAGGAGCACCTGCGTGCTCCGCCCGTTGAAGGGATGAATCGAATCTGGCGACGGTGCACAGCAGACTCAAGGGCAAACGCGAATTATAGAATTCGATCCTTCTTTGGCCGTGCTCTGCGCAGAGCGGCCGTCACGCTCGTCAACCAAGCACCGCACCATGTACAAACTCGTGCTCATTCGCCACGGCGAATCGACCTGGAATCTGGAAAACCGGTTCACCGGCTGGACCGATGTCGAACTCACCCCCACCGGCGTCGAACAAGCCAAGAACGCCGGCCGCCTGCTGAAGGCCGAAGGCTACGACTTCGATGTCGCCTACACCTCGGTGCTGAAGCGCGCCGTCTGGACGCTGTGGCACACGCTGGACCAGATGGACCGCACCTGGCTGCCGGTCGTTCACAGCTGGCGGCTCAACGAGCGCCACTATGGCGGGCTGCAAGGTCTCAACAAGGCCGAGACGGCGAAGAAATATGGCGACGAGCAAGTGTTGATCTGGCGCCGCAGCTATGACACGCCGCCCCCGCCGCTGGAGCCGAACGACCCGCGCAGCGAACGCAGCGATGTGCGTTACGGCAAGCTCAGCCCCACCGACATTCCGCTGACCGAATGCCTGAAAGACACCGTGGCCCGCGTGCTGCCGTTCTGGAACGAATCGATCGCTCCGGCCATCAAGGCCAACAAGCGCATCGTGATCGCCGCCCACGGCAACAGCATCCGGGCGCTGGTGAAGTACCTCGACAACATCGCCGATGACGACATCGTCGGGGTCAACATCCCGAACGGCATCCCGCTGGTCTATGAGCTGGACGCCGCGCTGAAGCCGATCAAGAGCTACTACCTCGGCGACCCCGAAGCGGCTGCAGCCGCCGCCGCCGCAGTGGCCAATCAGGGCAAGAAGGCCTGATCACGCACCAGCCGATTCAGCGCCACATTCACCGCGGTGCTGAATCTGAACGGCCCACTCAGGCCGGCTGGTCTTCGACCTGCTGCTTGACAACGAGCTTCGACTCGTTCAGCGGCTCCTTCACTTCATCGAGCGGGAAGTTGAAGCAGCCAAGCAGACGTGAGAACGAACGGCTCGCGCGGCGCAGCATCGAGACGATGCTCTGCGTACAGAGTGCAATTACACAGGCAACATTTGCACGACCATGCGTTAAAAAAGCGGCCGCACACTGTGTCAAAAAAGCGACGAGGCATGAAAAAAGCCAGCCGAATGGCTGGCTTTTCAAAAGGGGATTGCGCTGTCAGGTCAATCGGCCTGGGCAGCGACGATGCGGCCGCTGCCGGGTTCGAACTCGCAACGGTATTTGAAGGGCATCAGGCTCATGCCGGGTGCGCGCTGCACGGCGCCCTGCCCTTCGAGGCTGCTGCGGCCCGCCGGCGCAGGCCGCAATTGGCGTGAGTCGGAACCGAAGGCAATGCGGCCGACGCGCGGGTACTTGTCTTTCAGCGTCGCAGCAATCGCGGTCTCGCAGGCTTCCGGCGAGACGCTGGCCAGATCGGGCTGCCATGCCGGCTCGGTCGGTGCAGCGCGGGCCGCATCGCGAAACACGATGCCCGAGGTGCTGCCCGACTCTGCATTGAAGGCGCAGCTGTAGGTAAAGGGCATCGCCCCGTTACCGGTACCGTGGTACTGGCCGGCGCCTTTGACTTCGGTGTCTTCACCGGTCGTGGGGCGCAGCGCGCGCCGGGACTCGATGAATTGAACGTCTTGCGCCTGGCGGCCGCGCATTTCCTTGATGGTCTCGGCGACGGCGGCTTCGCAGCTCTCGGCGGCCTTGGTTGCGGTCTCGTTCGCTGCGGCAGCGTGCGCGCCCGCATTGAACGCGAGGCCGAGCGAAAGAATCCAGCCAGCGGTGTGAATTGATGTGTTCATGCAAGTCCGATTGTCGCCGCGAAGAAGGCCGCAAGGCCGCTCGGTGCGATGTTGTCGCCTTTCGCCTGCAACAGCAAGAGTTGCAAGCGATGCCGCACCCGGTGTTACCGATGGCGATGCGATCAAGCGGCTTTCACCGCCCAGCTGTGGGCAGCGCCTTTGCGGCCGAAGGGGCCGGTTGATTTGCGAGCCTGGCCTTGCGCCGAGATCGCGCAAAATGCGCAGCTCTCAAGAAGGGCGATCATGAAAAAACGTCTGTGCGGGTTCACACTGATCGAGGTGATGGTGGTCGTCGCAATCATTGCGATCCTCGCGATGATTGCCGCGCCGAACATGCGGGACCGCATCGTGCGCGAGCAGATCGTCGAAGCGATGAAGCTGGCCGACATCGCCAAGGCACCGGTCGGTGCGTCGTGGACGCTGACCAAAACCTTCCCGGCCGACAACGTCATTGCCGGCCTGCCCGAGCCAGACAAGATCGTCAGTAACTTCGTTCGTTCGATTGCGATCGAAAACGGCGCCATCCACGTGACCTTCGGCAACAAGGTCAACGGCGCGATCAGCGGCAAGACGCTGACCTTGCGGCCCGCCGTTGTGCCCGATGCGCAGGTCGTGCCGGTGACCTGGGTTTGCGCCAATGCCGCACCGCCCGACAAGATGACGGTGAATGGCACGAACCGCAGCACGATCGAAGCCAACCTGCTGCCATTGAACTGCCGCGGATAAGACGGTGGAAGGTTCAGCGATCGAGGCTTCGGCCCTTCGCTTGATCGGCCGTTGATAAGCAGCCCATCGCCACCGTGGGCCCAGCGCGCTCAGTGCGCCGCAGGTGCCAATTCGTGGATGTTCAGCGCTGTGGCAATGCGTTCGCGCACCGTGTCTGACAACTCACGCCGCTCACGGCCCGCACTTTCGACCGCCGGCAGCAACTGGACCTTCACCGTCAGCTTGTCGGCCGATACCACCGACCACATCGACCCCACCAGCGTCATGTCGCCGATCCACGCAACGACGCGGCTCGGGTCGTGTTCGGCATCGCGGTAAGCCAGCGCGATCGGCTGCACCGGCGCACCGGTGGAGATCGCGGCCTGCAACAGATTGGCGTGGAAGGGCAGCAGCGTGTGACCGTTGCTGGTCGTGCCCTCCGGGAACATCGCGACCACCGCACCGTCGGTCAGCGATTCGGCGATCTGATGCACAACGCGCAGCGCATCGCGCTTTCGCTCACGCTGAATGAACAGCGTGCCGCCACAAGCCACCAACCAGCCCATCACCGGCCATGCGCGCACATCGGCCTTCGACACGAAGCGCGCCGGATGCGCCGCATTGATTGCCAGGATGTCGAGCCAGGAGGTGTGATTGGCGACCAGCAGCGCCGGCCCGCCTTGCGGCACGCCTTCGGCCTGCACTTCAACGCCGAGGATGGCGATCACCTGCGCGCAAAACCGGCCGACGCGCACCATGCGTTGCGCTGGCGAAAGCCGCGGCAACACGAAGGCGCCGATCAACACGCCGTGAATGATCTTCAGCCCACAACGGCCGAGCCGCCAACCAGCCCTCAGTGCGCGCGCTGCCATCAACGGGCTTCGAACGCGACATGGCCGCCGACCAAGGTGTAGCGCACCCGGCCCGGCAACTCATACCCCGCAAACGGCGAATGCTTGCCCTGGCTGCGCAACACGGCGGGCTGCACCGTCCAGCGCGCCTGCGGATCGAAGATGCAGAGATCGGCCACGCCGCCTTCGACCAGCCGGCCCGCACTCGATGCCAGCGAACCCAGCGCCTCACCCAGCACGCACACCGGTTCATGGGTGACGGTGCCCAGCGCCTTCAGCAAGCCGGTCTGCTCTTCATCGCCCCATTTCAAAGCCAGGCTGAGCAGCAGTTCCAGCCCGGTGGCGCCGGGTTCGGCCTCGGCAAACGGCAGGTTCTTCATGTCTTCATCGACCGGCGTGTGGTCGCTGACCAGCGCGTCGATCGTGCCCTCGGCCAGCGCGGCGCGAATCGCATCGCGGTCACGCTGCTGGCGCAGTGGCGGCGTCAGCCGCATCGCAGCGTTGAAGTAGCCGATGTCCATGTCGGTCAGGTGCAGGTGGTTGACGCTAACGTCACAGGTCACCGGCAGGCCTTCGGCCTTGGCCTGGCGAACCAGCGCGATGCCGGCTGCGCTGCTCAGGCGGCACAGGTGAACCCGCGCGCCGGTCACACGCATCAGCTCGAAGATCGTGTGCAGTGCGATCGTCTCTGCAATCACCGGCACACCCGACAAGCCGAGCCGCGTGGCAAGTGCGCCACTGGCTGCCACGCCTTTGCCGAGATAAGCATCTTGCGGACGCAGCCACACGGTGTAGCCGAAGGTCGAGGCGTACTGCAGCGCGCGCTGAAGCACCAGCGTGTCGGGCAGTGCCACATCGGCTTGCGAGAAGCCGACGCAGCCGGCTTCGGTGAGCTCGGCCATCTCGGTCAACACATCACCGGCCAGCCCGCGCGTCAATGCGCCCAAAGGATAGAGATGCGCCTGGTTCAGGTTGCGCGCGCGGAACTTCAGCATCTCGACCAGGCCCGGCTCATCGAGCGGCGGATCGGTGTCGGGCGGGCAGACGAGGCTGGTCACGC
>CAHJWV010000602.1 GCA_903643055.1 Burkholderiales bacterium
TGCGCAATCGGTGATGGCCTCGTTCAGCAGCTGGAAAGACATCTCGCAGGGCGATACCGCGCGTGCCAACAAGATGCACGCCCAGAAGCACCTGCTGACCGATGTGTTGAAGACGAAGATGGGCTTCGATGGCTTCGTGGTGAGTGACTGGAACGGCCTCGGCCAGGTCAACACCGGCAACAGCGACTCGACCATCGCCTGCACGAACTCGAACTGCCCGCAGGCGATCAACGCAGGCATCGACATGGTCATGGTGCCGTACGTCGACGACTGGAAAGCGTTCATCACCAACACCATCGCCAGCGTGAACAGCGGCGAGATCCCGCAGGCGCGCATTGACGATGCCGTGCGACGCATCCTGCGCGTGAAGATCCGCGCTGGCCTGTTCACCAAGCCGAAGCCTTCTGCCCGCGCCACCAGCGCAGAGATCGGCACCGCCGATCACCGCCTCGTGGCCCGCGAAGCGGTGCGCAAGTCGCTGGTGCTGCTGAAGAACAACGGCGCGACGCTGCCGCTGGCTCGCACAGCCAAGATCCTCGTGGCCGGCAAGAGCGCCGACAGCCTGTCGAACCAGAGCGGCGGCTGGTCGCTGAGCTGGCAAGGCACCGACAACGTCAACGCCGACTTCGGCGGCGGCACCACCTTCTGGGCGGCAGTGCAGAAGGTCTCGTCCAACGCCACGCTCGACACCAGCACCGATGGCTCCGGCGGCAGCGCCGACTACGACGCCGCAATCGTCGTCATCGGCGAGACGCCGTATGCCGAAGGCGTGGGCGACATCGGCAAGAACAAGACGCTGGAGCTGGACAAGCTGCGCCCCGAAGACGTCAAAGTGATCGAAGGGCTGAAAGCCAAGGGCGTGAAGAAGATCATCACGGTGCTGTACTCCGGCCGCCCGCTGTACGCGAGCCGTGAGATCAACGCCTCGGATGCTTTTGTCGCCGCCTGGCTTCCCGGTACCGAAGGCGATGGCCTGGCCGATGTGCTGTTCAAGAAGGAAGATGGCAGCGTGAACTTCGACTTCAGCGGCACGCTGTCGTATTCCTGGCCGAAGTCGGCCTGCCAGACCTCGCTCAACAAGGGCGACGCGAGCTACGACCCGCTGTATGCCTTCGGCTACGGGCTGAGCTATGCCAAGCCAGGTGCAGACCAGGCCGCATATGACGCGACACCCGCCACGCAAGGCTGCGGACAACCGGCCGGTGGTGGCGGCACGACCGACCAGCCGCTGGCCGTGTTCGACGGCTCGAACCAGAGTGGCTTCGGCATGCGCATCGGCGCACCGTCGAGCTGGAGCGTGGTGATGGGCTTGTCGACGGCCAGCGTGACCGAGACGCCGCAGAAGGAAATCACCGCGGTGCCTGTCGATGACAAGGATGGCAAGCAATGGGCCGCGGTCAAGGCGCGCTGGAACAACGCAACAGGCCAGCTCTACATGCAGACGATCATCGAGAGCGAGAAGCAAGACCTGCAGTCATATCTCAACTCCGAAGGCTCGCTGGTGTTCGATGCGCGCGTCAGCACGGTGCCGAGTGCATCGGTGAAGATGCGTGTGGACTGCGGTTACCCCTGTGCCGGCGAGATCGACGTCACCAGCTCCATCAACGGCTTGCCGCTGAACAGCTGGAAGGAAGTGGCGGTTCCGCTGAAGTGTTTTGCCGACGCCAACAATCCTGGTACCGACTTCAGCGCAGTCAATACGCCGTTCCTGATCGCAAGCTCGGGCACGTTCGAAGTGTCGGTCGCGAACATCCGCTGGGAGCCAAAACGCGTGGGCGATGTGCCGTGTGATGGCGGCGCGCCGCCGAAGGTGATCACGGTGACGGACGACAAAGACCTGTACGTCAACGGCATCAGCGATGTTGCAGCGCTGGCGGTGCCAGGATCGTGGTCGTCGGCGGGCAGTGTCGTGCTGACCAATGACTTCGTTGACGGCACCGACAAGGTCATCGATGTGCAGTTCAACAATGTCGGCGATAGCGGCGGCAATGGTGGCGTCTTCATCACCACGCCGGACAACACCCTCATCGACGCCTCCGCGATCGCTGCGACGGGTGGCGTGCAGTTCGAGATCCGCGTGCTCGACTATGGCCAAACCACGCAAGACTTCTGGATCAAGATGGTTTGCAATGGCAAGGCCGACACCTGCCGCACCGGCGACCTGAAGAACCTGATCGGCCACCCTGCCCTCAACACCTGGCAGACGGTGAAGATGCCTTTCACGTCGGCGAGTTACGAGCCTGGCTTCCTGCCCGGCAAGATCAGTTCGCCGCTGGAAATGCTGCCGGCCTGGGACGACCAGAAAGGCACGATCCACTTCCAGATTCGCAACCTGCGGATCGTGAAAGCACTGTGATGTAAGGCGGAAGGCCATGCGCCGGCAAGGCTGGCGCGATGTGGCCGCGATGAAAGAGCCCCAGGGCGTAGCGCAAGCTGCGCCCTTTTTCGTGGGCGGCTGCCACTAACATCGGCACCATGTCGCAACCCACTTCAATCCTCAGCGCGGCCTCCATCGGCCCACTCGCCGGACTCAAGGTGCTGGAACTCGGCCAGCTGATCGCCGGCCCGTTTGCCGCGAAAACGCTGGCTGATTTCGGTGCCGAGGTGATCAAGGTCGAAGCGCCTGTGGGCGGCGACCCGCTGCGCCAATGGCGTTTGATGCACGAAGGCACAAGCGTGTGGTGGCAGGTGCAGTCGCGCAACAAGAAAAGCGTGGCGCTGGACCTGAAGCAGCCCGAGGCGCGCGAGATCGTGCGCCGCCTGGCGGCCGAGGCCGACGTGCTGATCGAGAATTTCAAGCCCGGCGTGATGGAAGCCTGGGGCCTCGGCCATGAGGCTTTGAGTGCGACGAATCCTGGGTTGGTGATGCTGCGCATCAGCGGCTACGGCCAGACCGGGCCTTACAAAGACCGGCCGGGCTTCGGTGTCGTCGCCGAGGCGATGGGCGGGCTGCGCTACCTGACCGGCGAGCCCGGCCGCGTACCGGTGCGCGTGGGCGTCAGCATCGGCGACACGCTGGCCTCGCTGCACGGCGTGATCGGCATCCTGATGGCCTTGCAGCACCGGCACGCCACGGTCTGCGCGCAAGCGCCGAAGGGCCGTGGCCAAGTGATCGACGTGGCGCTCTACGAGGCGGTGTTCAACTGCATGGAAAGCCTGCTGCCCGAATACAGCGCCTTCGGTGCGGTGCGTGAAGCGGCCGGCTCGGCGCTGCCCGGCATTGCGCCGAGCAATGCGTACCCCTGCGTCGATGGCTGGGTGCTGGTGGCGGGTAATGGCGACAGCATCTTCATCCGCTTGATGAAAGCCATCGGCCGCGACGACCTGGCCGTTGACACCGGCTTGGTCGGCAATGCGGCGCGCGTGGAGCGGGTTGACGAGATCGATGCCGCAATCGTCGCATGGACGAGGCAGCTCCAGGTCAGCGACGTGCTTGACACCTTGCATGCAGCGCAAGTGCCGGTCGGGCGGCTGTACACAGCCAAAGACATTGCCGACGACCCGCACTTCCAGGCGCGCGGAATGATCGAGCGCGTGACCACCGCCGAAGGCCTGAACGTCGCCGTGCCGGGCATCGTGCCGAAGCTGAGCGCCACGCCGGGGGCGATCACGCGGCGCGCGCCCTCGCTCGGGCAAGACACCGAAACGGTGCTGCGCGAGATCGGCCTGACCGACGCTCAGATCAACGCGCTGCGCGAACGCGGCGTGATCTGAACACACGCCATCGGCGACGGCTCAGGTCGTGAAGACCGTCAGCACGCCGGTATAGCTGTACAGATGCCGGCGGGCGATCTCGCCGCCGGCAAAGAAGCCGACCAGCGGCACATCGCCCAAGGCATGGCGAATCAGCGCCAGCTCGGCCGAAGGCGCGCCGAAGTGCGGGCCTCCGCGGCCCACGCAACTGACGTACACCGCGCCGGCAATGCGCCGCGCCAGGTGCAGCGCGTGGTCGGTGTCGTTGCTCTGTAAAGCCAGCGCCGTGGCGAAGGGCAGCGACTCCGGCTCCAGTTCCTCGCGGATCTCGGTGCAGATGCGCACCAGATCGCGCCGGGCGGCTTCGGTATCGCGCTTGCAGAACGCGAGCTGCATGCCGACCTCGACGCCATCGCTCAAGGCCAGGCCGCGGTGTTGAGGATCGATGCCGATCAGATGCCGCACGCGGGTGTCGGTGCCGAATTGACCGGGCCGCGACAACAGGTCGTCGTCGCCGTCGCTCAGGCCCGCCAGCGTTTGCCGCAGCAGCGGCAAGGTCATGCGCGAGATCGGA
>CAHJWV010000603.1 GCA_903643055.1 Burkholderiales bacterium
GAGATCTACACTCTTTCCCTACACGACGCTCTTCCGATCTCGGCGGCTTGGCGCCCAGCTGCACCATGCCACCGACGGGCTGCACGCGCAGCCGCGCCACCAGGCCGGCGCCCAGGCTTAGCTCGGGCGATCGCAGCTCGCCTTCGGGCAAGCGCAGCCAGTAGACGGTGCTGCGATGCAGCGGCTGCCAGCTGGCCATTGGCGTGCGGGGGCTGGGTGCGGTCTTGTGCCGCAGCTCGTGCAGCGTGCCGCGAAGCAGGTGATGGTGGTGGCGATGTGGGGGCGCGGACGAGGGGGTCGGCGAAGGTGGTGTGCTGCCGGCGTCGTACTGCACCAGCAGGTCCACCGCCGCCAGCGTGTTGGCATCGGCCAGCTGCCAACTCAGGCGCTCCAGCGGCAGGTGGCGTGGCAAGGTGTAGTCGCAATACTGCGCGGTGCATTGCGCCGGCACCAGCGCCTCGCTCCATTGCAGCGGTGGCGCCGTGACGAAGTGGCTGATGCTGGTGACACGGGCGCTGATCAGCGGCGGCTCGGCGTTGCCGGGCAAGGGGCGCAAGCGCAGATAGCGTGCGCGCAGGCCGTTCAGTTCGAAGCGGGTGTTCTCCAGCCGCAGGCCTTGCTGTTGCAGCGAAACCCACTGAGCCGCCTCGGTATGGGTGTGCCAGTGCTGCAGGTCGGCGCTGTATTCCAGCACGAAGCCGTAGATGCCGTGGGCATCGGGCGCCGCGCCGAGTTCCAGTTCGAGCAAGGCATCGGTCACTGCCCGCGCATCGATGATCCAGCCGCCTTGTTGTGCGGCATCAACGGCCGAGGCGGCTTGCGGCGCCTTGAAGAAGGGCAGCTTGTGCACCTGCTCTTCGCTAAGGGGCGCTGCTGCTTCGTCGGCCCAGGCATGGGGCACCGGCTCGCCGCGCGCATTGAGCACCTGGATGTCGCTCAGCTCGGGCGAGCGGGTCTGCGCCTGCACCGTCAACGGAATGCGCAGCCCGTAGTACGCGGCACTACCCTGAAGGATGAGCGGCGCCTCAGCGGCATTCACGCCGGGGTGGAAGGCCGCGAGGGCCAGCGCTGCCCAGGCAAGGCGGCGAAGGGTTTCATTCGGCATCGGGCAGCTCCTTGCGGCGCGGCGGCACCGGTGCGAAATATCCCACCACGAGCAACAGCAGGCCGACGACGATGAAGGACACGATGCGGTACAGGCCCCCGCGGTCGGCGAGTTCGACGAAGAAGAGCTTGAGCACGACGACACCCAGCAGGCCCGCGCCCACGCCCCACACCGCGCGCTGCACGCGCTTGTGGCCCTGCATCATCAGCGCCACGCCGACGATGGACCAGGCCACCGACAGTGCGGCCTGCGTCAGCGTCGAATCGAACAGGGCCTCGCTGTCCCAGGGCACACCGGCCCCGTGGTGGCAGGTGCGCAGCACCATGCCGGTATAGAGCGCGAAGGCGGTGCCGCCCCAACCGGCCAACAGCAGCGGGCGTGGCGGCTGCGCCGAAGCGGGCAGCGCGCGGTGCCACAAGAACAGCGCCCACAGCACGAGCCCCTGGCCGATCTCCAACGGGTTGAGCAGCGGCACGTAAGGCAGCGGTGCGGCCGCGCCGGCCTGCGTATTGCTGACCCACAGCCACAGCAGCAGGTAGAGCGCCACCGGCACGCCGGCTACCACCACATAGGCGTGGCGGAACTCGCTCAGCGGCCAACGCTGCAGCAGGCGTGGCCGGCTGAGGGCCGTCAGCATCAGCGCGGGCACCAGCACCCAGCCAAGCACCGGCCAAGCGGTACCGGCCTCGCCCCAGCCCGCCGTCCACCCTTGCGCTTCGCGCGCGGCCAGCAGCAGGAAGAGCCAGAAGCCGCCCACATGCAGCGGCGTCAACAGCGCCGGCGACCACCAGCGGCGCAGCGCGCGCAGCAACAGCACATGCCACAGCAGCGCCAGCGGCCACACCAGCCAGCCGCCATGCTCATGCGGTGCATAGCCCACGCTGGCCACGCCCAGCAGCGCGCACAACAGCCACGCCGGGGCGGTCAGCCAGGCGGTCTGGCCGAGCACGCGCCAGTCGCGCCAGCGCGCGAGCCCGTTCACCAACAGCGAGCTGGTGGTCACCCAGGCGGTGAGCACCGCCGGCCACAGCAGCTCCCAATGCGGAGTGGTGTGCAGCAGATGGCGGTAGGCATCGGGCAGCAGCACCGCGCTCCACGACACCAGGCTCCATGCCACCACTGCCCCATGAAGCCATCTGATTAGCGATAAACCAGCAGGCTCACCCAGCTGTTGGATTCCAGGAGATCATGTACCGTTACGAAGTTGGCCACTGCTTCGAGCACGTAGCCTGATGAGCGATGTGATGACTGCGAAGAATATCAACGTGGAATCCCTATGACCCGTATCCACCCGCAAGCCCGCACGACGCCGCTGGTTCGTGCCGAGATCAAGTCCTCTCCGGACGGTATCGCCGAATTGGCGCGACGCTACAACACCACCAAAGCCACCGTGCGCAAGTGGAAGGGCCGAGAAGCGACAGGCGATCTGAGCCACCGTCCGCACAAGCTCAGGCACGTGTTCACGGGGTAGGCCGCAGAGGTGGCTCCATCGGCCAGCGGATGTTGCCCATCACCTGAGCGTGCGCT
>CAHJWV010000604.1 GCA_903643055.1 Burkholderiales bacterium
CTCGCCGCGCTTCAGCGCTTCATCGAAGGCGATCTTGTTTTCGGCATACGGCTGATACGCCTGGGCGTAGACCTTGTCGAGCGTCGGGCTCATCACGAAGAAGGTCAGGAACAGGCTCAGGCCGATGATCACCTGATTGGGCGGCGCCGATTGCGTGCCCATCGCCTGGCGCAGCAGGCTCAGCACGATCACGATGCGGGTGAAGCCGGTCATCAGCAGCAGCACGGCCGGCAAAAAGCTCAGCGCAGTGAAGAACAGCAGGGTCTGGATCGGCACCGAATAGCTGTTGCCGCCCGCGCCCTGGCCGATGACCAAGGGCAGCGAGGCACCACCGCTGCTTTGCGCCCATGCGGCACCAGGCATCAGCAGCAAGGCCAACAGGCCAAAGCCGATGGCTAACCATGAATCGACGCGCACCCTGAATGACGATGCCGCGACCGACACAGGCCCGTCACCTGACGGGCAGACCGTGAAGCGCAGCTGCGGCTCAGTGCCCATCGCGCGCTCCCGGATCGCGGCGCAAGCGGCCGAGCAGTTGAGCAAAGGGAACGGGCTGCGGCGTGGCGGCACTGGCTTCGCCCTGCGGCGGCAGCGTGTGCAGCGCAGTGATGTTTTGCGGGGTGACGCCCAGCACCAGCCAGCGGCGATCGTCACCCTGGCCGACTTCGACGGTGACGACGCGCTGATGGGCGGCCAGCGACAGCGTTGCGACAACGCGCAGGCCATGCACCGAGCCACCACCACCGATCGGCGTGCGCTTGAGCAACCACAGCGCGACAGGAATGATCGCGATGATCGCGAGAAACCAGACGATGGCCGACATGCCTTGCGACATCGTCAGCCTTTGCTCAGGCGGCGCATGCGCTCGCTCGGCGTCACGATGTCGGTCAGCCGGATGCCGAACTTGTCGTTCACCACCACCACTTCGCCCTGCGCGATCAGGTAGCCGTTGACCAGCACGTCCATCGGCTCACCGGCCATCGCGTCCAACTCCACCACCGAGCCTTGCGCCAGCTGCAGGATGTGCTTGATCGGAATGCGGGTGCGGCCCAGCTCCACGGTCAGTTGCACCGGGATGTCCAGGATCATGTTGATGTCGTTGCCCGCGGCCGAGGTACCAGGCGACGAGAAATTGTTGAAGGCCACCGGCGAGGCCTGCTCGGTGGCGCTCTGCACCTCGGAAGCCACTTCGGGCTTGGCCTCGGCCAGCGCGGCGGCCCACTCGGCCGCCATCGCGTCTTCGGCGGACGGGGTGTTCTCTGCTTCAGCGGACATGATTCACTCCTGGATTCCGTTCATTCGTCCGGTTAGCTCGCGGCACGGCATCACGCAGCCAGCGGCTCATGCTTGACCCCCCGAGCCGAGCCAGCTCATCGATGAGCTTGACAACATCTGATCGACCTTCAACGCGTACTTGCCATTGGAGGTGCCGTAATGGCAATCGAAGATCGGCACGCCGACCACCTTGGCCTGGATCGCGGCGTTCAGATCGAGCTCGATGAAATCGCCGGGCTTGAAGGCCAGCAGCTGTTCGACCGTGGCCGGCGCCTGCGCCAGCTCGGCAATGATCTCGACCTCGGCCGCCTGAATCTGCTGCTTCATCAGGTTGACCCAGCGCCGGTCGGGCTCGGCGCTGTCGCCCTGGATGGTCGAATACAGCACGTCGCGGATCGGCTCCAGCGTCGAGTACGGAATGCAGAAATGGATGGTGCCGGTGGTGTCGCCAATCTCCAGCGTGAAGCTGGTGGCGACCACGATCTCGCTGGGCGTCGCGATGTTGGCGAACTGCGGCTGCATCTCCGAGCGCTGGTATTCCAGTTCGAGCGGATAGATGCCTTGCCAGGCCTTGCGGTATTCGGCGGTGATGACTTCGACCAGGCGCAGGATGATGCGCTGCTCGGTGGGCGAGAAGTCACGGCCTTCAATGCGCGTATGGAACTTGCCAGCCCCGCCAAACAGCGCGTCGATCACGGCGAACACCAGCGTCGGGTCGCAGACGATCAGCCCGGAGCCGCGCAGCGGGCGCACCGAGACGATGTTGAAGTTGGTCGGCACGACGATCTCGCGCAGGAAGGCGCTGTACTTCTGCACCTTGATGCCGCCAATCGAGATCTCCGGGCTCTTGCGGATGAAGTTGAACAGGCCGATGCGGATGTTGCGGGCGAAGCGCTCGTTGATGATCTCCATCGTGGGCATGCGCCCCCGAACGATCCGCTCCTGGCTGGCGATGTCGTATTTGCGGATGCCACCCTGCTGGACCTCTTCGGTCTCCAGCTTCTGGCTCTCGCCGGTGATGCCCTGCAACAGCGCATCGACTTCGTCTTGCGACAGGATTTGCTGATTCATGCCGTGTCTCCAGGCAGGTAGGCCGAGCCGAAGTGACAAGCAGTCATCATGAACTTACTGAACGATGAAGTTGGAGAAATGAACGTGCGTCACAGGGTTATGGACGGCGGCCTTGCGCTTCTTTTTCTTCTTGCGCGTCGTCGCCTGGTTAGCGTCGGCCTCT
>CAHJWV010000605.1 GCA_903643055.1 Burkholderiales bacterium
GCCGTGATAAGTGCGATGCCGTGACACCTTGATGCCCAAAGCCGCAATCTTGCCCAGGCCCTCGAATGCATCGCGCTGCGGGCCAGTTGGCGCAGCGTGACCGAAAGGGTCGCCCAGTCGCACATAGATGCCGGGTGCGCCGGCCACACGGTGCCCGGTCACGCCCATGGCTTCCAGCGTCTTGATCACCGCATGCTCCAGGCGATAGACATATTCTTTGACGAAGATGCCCAGCCGCTTCAGATCGATCAACGGATAAGCCACCACCTGGCCCGGCCCGTGGTACGTCACCTGGCCGCCGCGGTTGGTTTGCACCACCTCGATGCCTTGTGCATCCAGCACGTGCTCGGCTTTGCCCGACAGGCCTTGCGTGTAAACCGGGTCGTGCTCGCACAGCCAGATCTCATCCGGCGTGCCGTCATCGCGCGCTTCGGTAAAGGCGCGCATCTGCGCTTCCGTGTCGGCATAGGGCACACGCCCGCGCCAGACCAACCGGGGCGCAGATGATGCACGCGCGTCGGGCGAAGCCAGCGGCGTCATTGGCAGCGGCGTCGAATCCACAGGCCTACAGAACCATCTTCACCATCGGGTGGGTGGTCAATGTCCGGTAGATCTCATCGAGTTGCGCGCGGCTGGTCGCGGTGATCGTGATCGTGACGCCCAGGTACTTGCCGCCGCTGCTGGGGCGGATCTCGACAGTCGCCGCATCGAAGCTTGGATCGAACTGTTTGGCGACCACCGTCACCGCATGCACGAAGCCATCGGCGTTCAGGCCCATCACCTTGATCGGGAAAGCCGACGGATATTCGATCAGCGATTGCTCGGGCGGGATTTCTTGCATGTTCAGATTCATGACGGTGAATTGGGGGCGGAGAGATCGAAATCCAGAGCGGCCGAAAGAAGCGGGAGTCGATCCACCTCTCAAAGCGATTGCGACGCAATGGCCCGCTGATAAGCCGCGTGCAGTCTGGCATACACCGGCCCAGGCTTACCTCGCAGCGCGCCATGGCCGACTGGCTCGCCATCCAGCACGGTGACCGATAGCACTTCTTTGGTCGCCGAGCTCAGCAGGATTTCATCGGCCGCCAGCACGTCGGCCTCGGGCACCGGGCGCAGGTTGAAGGCAATGCCTTCTTCTTCACACAGCTCGCGGATCAGCTCATAGCGAATGCCTTCCAGCACATGCTCGCTCTTCGGCGGGCCGAGCAAGGCGCCTTCGTGGGCGATCCACACATTGCTGCTCGAAGCTTCGGTGAGGTAGCCGTCGCGAAACAAGATGGTTTCCAGCGCGCCATGGTCGGCCGACATCTGGCGCGCCAAAACATTGCCGAGCAGCGAGATCGATTTGATGTCACCACGCTCCCAGCGGAAATCGCGCGCGGTGACGCAAGCCACGCCCTTGTGGCGCTCCTCCGCAGTGGCCTGCGGCAGCGGGTTGCTCATGATAAAGACGGTCGGCGAGATGTCGACCGGCATCACGTGGTTGCGTGGCGCCACGCCGCGCGTGACCTGCAGATAGATCAGCTGATCGTCGTTCGGCTGCGCGGCAATCAGCTTGCGGCAACGCTCCAGCCATTCGGCCGCGCTGAACGGGTTGTCGATGCCAATCTTCGTCAGGCTGCGCTGCAGGCGCTCCAGGTGGTCATCGAAGCGGAAGATGCGACGGCCGTAAACCGGCATCGCTTCATAGACCCCATCACCAAACAGAAAACCGCGGTCAAGCACCGACACCTTGGCGTCGCGCAACGGGCCGTAGTCACCATTCAGATAGCAAAGGCTGTCGGGAATCGCATGCATGGCATCTCCAGTCGTCGACAAACAGACCGGCGCGACTCAGCCGCGCGGACGGCAAGCATGCCGCAAGCGGCCCATCCCGCAAAAGGCCATCCGCAGGGATGGTCTTTCGAGGGCGCCAGCTCCCGACGGGCAGAAGCCCTCAGCTCACTTGATCCAGAGCCGCAGCGAGTCCCAGGCGCGGCCGAGGATGCCGGCTTGATCCACCGCCGACAGCACCACCAGCGGCCGTTCGACCACCACCGTACCGGCCGAGGTGGTGACCTTCACCGAGCCGACGCTTTGCCCTTGCAACAGCGGTGCGACCAGCGGATCGGTGCGTTCGATGCGCGTTTGCAGCTTCGCGCCTTCGCCGCGTGGCACGCTGAGGAAGATCGCGCCGCTGGTCCCGAGCTTGGCCTGGTCGACCACGCCCTTCCACACCGGCACCGTGGCCAAGGCTTTGTCCGATTCGAACAATCGCACCGTGTCAAACGCCTGGAAGCCCCAGTTCAACAGCTTCTGGCTCTCGTTAGCCCGTGCGTCCATCGATGCCGCACCCATCACCACGCTCAGCAAGCGGCGCTTGCCGCCCCCGGCGCCACTGGCAGCGAGGTTCGGAAAGTCGCGCTGCGCCGACACCACCATGCAATAACCGGCTGCTTCGGTGTAGCCGGTCTTCATGCCGTCCACGCTCGGGTCACGCACCAGCAGCACATTGCGGTTGTTCTCGTTGGTGGTCGGCGAGCCTTCGTAGTGGTACTTCTTGATCGAGTACAGCGGGTAGTACTCGGGGAAGTCTTTGATGATGTGGCCGGCAATCACCGCCACGTCACGCGCCGTGCTCTTGTGGCCGGCTTCGGTGAGGCCGGTCACGTTCTTGAAATGGGTGTTCTAGATCGGAAGAGCACACGTCTGAACTCCAGTCACTAGCTTATCTCGTA
>CAHJWV010000606.1 GCA_903643055.1 Burkholderiales bacterium
ACAGAACCCGCGCCCCCATGTCAGCGAGCACCGCGCCCAAGTTGGCCAGGCCCGTCGTTTTGCCTACACCGCCCTTGCTACTGAGGGCTGTCACTCGTCTTGCCATTTCTCTGCTCCGGTTGTGAACCGAGAGGGAAATGACAAAAGCCCCGCGTCTCCAATGTTGTCAAACGGCGACAACGGCGACGATTGGTAGGCCGTGCAGGACTTGAACCTGCGACCAAAGGATTATGAGTCCTCTGCTCTAACCAACTGAGCTAACGGCCCGAGGCGCGCATTGTATGCAGAGCCACGCAACTCACTTCACGCTCAGCGCATTACTTACCATGCGAGAGGTGATGTCGACGATCTGGATCATGCGGTCGTAGGCCATGCGAGTGGGGCCGATCACACCGAGCGTACCCACCACTTTGCCGTTGACTTCATAGGGCGCCGACACCACCGACAGCTCTTCGAACGGCACCACCATGCTCTCGCCGCCGATGTAGATGCGCACGCCTTCGGCGCGGCTGCTGACGTCGAGCAGGCGCATCAACTGAGTTTTCTGCTCGAACAGGTCGAACAGCTTGCGCAGCGAGCCCATGTCGCTGGAGAAATCCTGAACGGTCAGCAGGTTGCGCTCGCCCGAAATCACCACTTGCTCTTCGTTGTCGGCCATCGCCTCGGAGCCCGTCTGCACCGCAGCCTGCATTAGCGTAGCGATCTCCCCCCGAAGCGCATCGACCTCGGACTTCAAACGTTCGCGCACCTCTTCGATCGTCAGGCCAGCGTATTGGGCCGTCAGGTAGTTGCTGGCTTCGACCAACTGGCTCTGGGTGTAGTCCTGGGCAGTCAGGATGACGCGGTTCTGCACGTCGCCATCCGGCGCCACCAAGATCACCAGCACCCGCCGCTCGGACAGGCGCAGGAATTCGATGTGATGGAACACGCTGACCTTGCGCGGCGTCGTCACCACGCCGACGAAGCTCGACAGGCTGGACAGCAGCTGCGCGGCATTGGCAATCACGCGCTGTGGCTGGTCGGGCTGCAGCTTGGTTTCGATCGGCGAGCCCAGGTCCATCGGCTGCGCGGTGAGCATGGTGTCGACGAACAAGCGGTAGCCGCGCGCCGTGGGAATGCGCCCGGCACTGGTATGCGGGCTAGCGATCAGGCCCAGCTCTTCAAGGTCGGCCATCACATTGCGAATCGTGGCCGGGGACAGGTCCAATCCCGAGGCGCGCGACAGCGTGCGTGAACCGACGGGTTGCCCGTCGGCGATATAGCGCTCAACCAGCGCTTTCAACAGGGTTCTGGCTCGCTCGTCCAACATGCTTTCGATTGTAGGTTGCGGCCGATTAGACCCCCTGATGGGGGGTGTCGCTGTGGTGTAATCCCGCGCATGCCGTCACGCTTCCGACATGCCGCACTAGTGGGCAAATACCAGGCACGCGGCATCCGCGGCGTGCTGGAAGAAATCTCGCAGTTTCTGCTTCGGCAGGGGCTGGAGGTATCGCTGGAGCGCGAGACGGCGATCAACACCGGCATGGATCTGCACTCGCTGACGCTGACCGAGTTGGGCCAGCAATGCGACATCGCGATCGTCGTCGGCGGTGACGGAACGATGCTTGGCATCGCGCGCCAATTGGCCCGCTTCAACTTGCCGATGGTCGGCATCAACCAGGGCCGGCTGGGCTTCATCACCGACATCCCGATTGGCGAATTCGCCGAAGCGCTGGCGCCGATCATCGCCGGCGACTACGAAGAAGAACGCCGCACGATGCTCGAAGGCGGCGTGTGGCGCGATGGCGATGTGATCTTCGACGGCTTCGCGATGAACGACGTCGTGGTCAACCGCAGCGCAACCGCCAGCATGATCGAGGTCAAGGTCGACATCGGGCCCGAGTTCGTGGCCAACCTGCGGGCCGATGGCGTCATCATCGCTTCGCCCACCGGCTCGACCGCCTATGCCTTGTCGGCCGGCGGCCCGATTCTTCACCCCGGCATTGCCGGATGGCTGCTGGTGCCGATCGCGCCGCACGACCTGTCGAACCGGCCGATCGTGTTGCCCGACACCGGAGAGATCAGCATCGAGGTCGTCAACGGCCGCGATGCGAGCGTCAATTTCGACATGCAAAGTCTTGCGAGCCTGCTGCCCGGTGACCGCATCAGCGTGCGGCGCTCGGGCCATCAGGTGCGCTTTCTGCACCCTCAAGGCTGGAGCTATTACGCCACCCTGCGGCGCAAGCTGCACTGGAACGCTGGAGTGACCTGACCATGCTGAGACGCCTGGCCCTTCGTGATTTCGTGATCGTGCCATCACTTGAGGTCGACATGGCCTCGGGCTTCTCGGTGCTGACCGGCGAAACCGGCGCGGGCAAATCGATCTTGATCGACGCCTTGCAGCTGGTGTTGGGCAGCCGCGGCGACGCGGGCGTGGTGCGCGAAGGCGCGGCGCGGGCCGACATTTCGGCGGAGTTCGATTCACCACCGAGCTTTGCGCAGTGGCTTGATGACGCGGGCTTTGATGCAAGCGACAGCCTTTTGTTGCGCCGCGTGATCGATGCGCAGGGCAAGAGCCGCGCCTGGGTCAACGGCAGCTCGGCCACGGTCGCGCAACTGCGTGAAGCTGCCGATCATTTGGTCGACATCCACGGCCAGCACGCCTGGCAAAGCCTGACGCGCAGCGCATCGGTGCGCGCGCTGCTCGACTCGTATGCCGGCGTGGAGACCGAGCCGCTGGCCGCGGTGTGGTCGCGCTTCAAAGTGGCCGGCGAGGCGCTGGAGCGCGCGCGCTCGCAGCAGGCCGATCTGGAGCGCGAGCGCGAGCGCCTGGCCTGGCAGATCGGCGAAGTCGACAAGCTGGCGCCAGCCGCCGATGAGTGGGACGAACTGAATGCCGACCACCAGCGGCTGTCGAACGCGCAGGCGTTGATGGACGCTGCACGCACCGCGCTCGATGCCGTCAGCGAGGCCGAGGTCAGTGCCGATTCGTTGACCGACCGCGCGGCCGATGCACTCAAAGACGTGGCGGATTTCGACGCTCGCCTGTCGGCGGTGGCCGAGGTATTGCAAAGTGCACAAGCGCAAATTCAGGACGCGGCGCACACGCTGAGCAGCTACTTGAACCACGCCGAACTGGAGCCCGAACGCCTGCAGGAACTGGACGAGCGGCTGTCAGCCTGGATGAGCCTGGCCAAGCGTTACCGCCGCCCGCCGGCCGAGCTGCCTGCGCTGCTCGCTCAATGGAAAACCGAGTTGCGCGCGCTCGATGCGGCCGCCGATCTGGATGGCCTGGAGCGCGCCCGTACTGAAGCCCAAGCCGCCTTCCAGACTGAGGCGCGCCGCGTCTCCGCCCTCAGAAAGACGGCCGCGCCCAAGCTCTCCGCCGCCATCACACAGGCGATGCAGCAATTGGGCATGGCCGGCGGCCGCTTCGAGGTGGCTCTGGTCGCACAAGAATCACCGCAATCCTTCGGCCTGGAGTCGGCCGATTTTCTGGTCGCCGGCCACGCCGGCAGCACGCCTCGGCCGCTGGCCAAGGTGGCCTCGGGCGGCGAGCTGTCTCGCATTGCCTTGGCCATCGCGGTCACCACCAGCCAGTTGGCACAAGCCGGTGAAGCCGCAGGCACGCTGATCTTCGACGAGGTCGACTCCGGTGTCGGCGGCGCGGTGGCTGACACAGTAGGCAAGCTGATGAAGCAGTTGGGCCGCGATCGCCAGGTGATGGCGGTCACGCATCTGCCGCAGGTGGCAGCCTGCGCCGATCATCACTATGTCGTGTCGAAGGCGCTGCAAGGTGGCAGCACGCGCAGCGATATCAATGCCGTGACCGGTGAAGCCCGGGTCGCGGAGATCGCACGCATGCTCGGTGGCGAGCGCATGTCAGGTGCCACATTGGCCCACGCACAAGAGCTGCTGTCGGTGGCGGCCGAAGCCCTGCCCGCAGCATCGGCGCCGGTTTCCGCACCACGCACTCGCAAACCCCGCTGAGATCCATGAAACGGAATTTGAGTCAGAGCCATGAGCGCAGCCGCTGAGATCCTCTCTTCCTCAGCGGTCCCTTACGAGGTCGTGCTGGTCACCGGCATTTCGGGCTCCGGCAAGTCGATCGCACTGCATGCGCTGGAAGACGCCGGCTTCTTTTGCGTCGACAACCTGCCACCGGAATTGCTCCGCGAGTTTTTGCGCTTGGAACACGAGCGCTCGCTGCGCCGCGTCGCCATTGCAGTCGATGTGCGCAGCGCCGGCTCGTTGCCACACCTGCTGCCGTTGATCGATGAACTTCGCAGTGAAGGCGTGATCATCCGCTCGATCTTTCTCGATGCCAGCACCGACGCGCTGGTGCGCCGCTTCTCGGAATCGCGCCGGCCGCATCCGCTGACGCAGCAGTCACACATCGCGTCGCCAAAACGCCGCCATGACGACCAGGCGACCAACGACCACCGCGCGCTCAACGACGCCATCGAACTCGAGCGCGAACTGCTCGCCGAGCTGCGCGAGGTCTCGACCGTCGTGGACACCAGCCAGCTGCGGCCCGCGCAGCTGCGGGTGTGGATGCGCGATCTGGTGCAGGCCAGCGCGCACAAGTTGACCTTGGTGTTCGAGTCGTTCGCGTTCAAGCACGGCGTACCGCTGGACGCCGACTTCGTGTTCGACGTGCGGGTGCTGCCGAACCCTTTCTACATCCGCGAGCTGAGATCACAAACCGGCCGCGATGCCGACGTGGCTTCTTATCTGATGGCTCAGCCTGAAGTGGGCGAGATGATGTCGCAGATCGAAACCTTCGTGGCTCGCTGGCTGCCCGCCTTCGAGAACGACCAGCGCAGCTACCTGACGATCGCCATCGGCTGCACCGGAGGCCAGCATCGCTCGGTGTACATCACCGAAACGCTGGCGCGCCGGTTTGCAAGCCGCGGTGCCACCTTGATCCGCCACCGTGAACTCGATGCGCGCGACTGAGTTCCCCGCCCTGTCTGCGCTGGCCTGATGACCCAAGAAGCCTCTTTGCTCGACATTCCGCTGTTCCCGCTGCAGGCGGTGCTGTTCCCCGGCGGCCTGCTGAGCCTGAAAGTGTTCGAGGCCCGCTATCTCGATCTGGTCAGCGACTGCCTGCGCGAGAAAAAGAGTTTCGGCGTCGTCGCGCTGCGCCAGCACAACGAGGTGCGCACCGGGCGCGACCAGGTCTCGTTCGAGACCTCAGGCACGGTTGCCGAGCTGATTCATGTGGACAGCGCACAGTCCGGCATCCTGCAGGTGCGCTGCCGCGGCACCAAGCGCTTCACCGTGGCCTCGTCAGCTCAGCAAGCCGATGGACTGTGGAACGCCAAAGTGGAACTCATCGATGACGACATTGCTGCGCTCCCGCCCGACACCATGCTTGACACAGTCAAGGGCCTGGCTAACGCCGTGGCCACGCTGAAGCAACAGGGCTCCGAGCCATTTTTAAAACCCTTCCACTTCGACAACGCGGGCTGGGTGGCCAACCGCTGGTGCGAGATCCTGCCGATCTCGGTCGCCGCCAAGCACAAGCTGATGGAGCTGGGTGACCCGCTGGTCCGGCTTCAACTGGTTGACGAATTCCTGCGCGCGAAGGGCGTGGTCAAGTAGCTCTCAACAGCAGCTTTCGCAGCGGCGCCGGCAAGCCCATCGCCAAGGCTTCATCGAGCCCAAACCAGCCTCCGGGCATCAAGGTCTCGGAGATGGCCTCTCGCAGGCTTTTCGACGCCTTTGCGGGCAGTACCCACTGCACCGGGTGCATCGTCCAGTCGAGATGGGTCAGCACATGCGTAAAGCTGGGCAAAGGCGTCGGCTTGCCGGGCCAGGCGGCAGCCGCGATGTCTAGATCCGCTACAGACTCGAACTCCGGCAAGCTCCACAAGCCAGCCCACACGCCCCGATCGGGCCGTTGGCATAACCAGAGTTGATCGCCCCATTGCAGCCACAGCCACGCGTTGCTGCGTGCACTGCGCCTGAGCTTGCGGGTCTTGACCGGAAAGCGCTCGGGGGCGCCTGAACGCCGGCCTTCGCAATCGGATGACACCGGGCACAGCAGGCACAAAGGCGCGCGCGGCAGGCAGACATTCGCACCCAGGTCCATCACGCCTTGGGTATAGGCCTCGATGCCTGACGACGGCAACATCTCGGTCGCATGGGCCCACAACTCGCGCTCTTCGGCGGCCCGAGCCAGGTCACCATCAAAGGCCAGAAATCGCGTCAGCACCCGCTTGACGTTGCCATCGAGGATGGCCACGCGCTCGCCGAAGCAAAACGCTGCAATGGCCGCAGCGGTTGATCGGCCGATGCCGGGCAAACTCTGCAAAGCTTCACTGGTGCGCGGAAACTGGCCGCCGTGCACCGACATCACCGCCTTCGCACAGGCATGCAGGTTGCGCGCACGGCTGTAGTAGCCCAGTCCGCTCCACAGTGCCAGCACGTTGTCTTGCGACGCAGCCGCAAGGGCCGCCACATCTGGAAAGCGTTGGAGAAAGCGCTGGTAGTAGTCCAGCACCGTTGCCACCTGGGTCTGCTGCAGCATGATTTCCGACAGCCAGACCCGGTAAGGATCGGTCGTGCTCTGCCATGGCAGGCTGTGCCGTCCATGCTCACGCTGCCAGGCGATCAGCGGCGTGGCGAAGCGGGAGTTGTCGGTGCGGGCGGCCAAGCCGTCAGGCCTGGGCTTCAAACAGGATGTCGATCGTTTCCACGACAACTTCCGGGTTGTGCGACGTCTGTTCGTTCAGCTTCTCGATCAGATCGTCACTGCGCGCCTGCAGTTGCTGGAGTTGCCCGTCCTGTGCTTCCAGCTCAGTGATGCGCTGCTCCAGTTCACCAGACGCAGCCTGGATTCGCTCCAGTGCTTCACGGCGACGGCGGAAACCACGCCGGCGTTCACGCAATTGCGAATCAACCTGTGCCGACGCCGTCTTGTTCCACAACTCCAACTCGTTGCTGGCGTTCTCGAACACGACCCGCAGCTTGGAGACCAGCATGCGCCGGAACTGCTCCATGAACTTCGGCTGCGACAGGCGCAGCGCCTGCGTCAGCCCGAGGTATTGAACATAGTTGCGCTGGATCAAAGTCAACTCTTGAACAAAGCGCGCCAGGTCCGGGGCCTTGGCAATCGACAAGAGATCGGAAGAGCACACG
>CAHJWV010000607.1 GCA_903643055.1 Burkholderiales bacterium
TTCCGATCTCAGCGGGAAGTCGCGCTGCGTGAGCGCTTCGAAGCCGGCGGTGTCGCGGCCCCGGAGCCCGGCATGGCAGGCCTCCAGCTCGGCGATTTCCTTCGGGGTGAAGCGATGGATCCATTGATCCTCGAGCGGCGCCAGGTCGGCGCCGACCCACGCGCTGGCGGGCAGGGTATCCGTTGTCATAGAGCAAGTCTCCGTTGGTATGCCCACAAATCGTAGGCATCCCGCACCTTGCCGAACAGTGAAAAGGTTTGACCCTTCCTTAGCCTTTGGCTATGTTCCGATCTTCGAATCCCTGGAGCCACACGCGATGAACCTGCGGCAGATGGAGGTGTTCCGTGCGGTGATGCTGACCGGCACGGTGGCCGGCGCGGCCGAGGTGCTGCATGTGTCGCAACCGTCGGTCAGCAAGTCGCTGGCGCTGGGCGAACGCCGACTGGGCCTGGCGCTGTTCGAGCGCGTCAAGGGACGTCTGGTTGCAACGCCGGAGGCCAAGCAGTTGTATGCGGAAGTCGAGCGTCTGTGGGGCGGCGTCGAAAAAATCCGCGCACTGTCGACCCAGCTCGCGCAACCCGCGGGCGGGGTGCTGGACGTCGGTGCGTCGCCGAGCCTGGGCTCGGTGCTGCTGCCCGACGCCGTGACGGCCCTCTACGAGCGCCTGCCCGCGCTCAAGGTGAACATCAGCCTGCTCGTGCCGCATCTGCTGATCGACGCGATCGTCGAACACACGGTCGACGTGGCGTTCGCGCTGTGCCCGCTCGACCATCCGAACCTGGTCAAGATCGCCCAATACGACTGCGGCTGGGTCTGCGTGATGCCGCCGGACCATCCGCTGGCGCGGCGCAAGGAGGTCAAGCCGCGCGACCTGCTCGGCTTCCGGCTCATCACGCTGCCGCTGCGCATGGCCTACGGGGTATCGCCGCAAGCCCTGTTCGGCGAAGTGCTGGACGAACTGCACTTCGGCATGGACGTGCGCGCCGGGCAAAGCGCCTGCTTCTTCAGCGCCGCCGGCGCCGGCATCGCCGTCGTCGACGAGTTGACGGTGATGGGTGGTGCCTATCCCCAGCTGGCCGTACGCCCCTTCAAGACCGATGCGCGACTGACCATCACGATGGCCCACAACGCCTACAGCCCCATGTCGCGCGCCGCGCATTGGCTGTGTGAGGGCGCGCGGGCCCGGTTGAGAAAAGGCAAGTTTGCGCAAAGACGATAAGGCGCATCGGACGGTCGCATTGAAGTTGCCGTCCGAAGCACTCAACCGCGGCCCCGTCTGAAGCCAACCATCTATCGCGCACGAAACCACAACACGCGGCTTCTTGCAATGGTGAGCGGCTGCCCCTGGCTGTCTGCCTCCACGGCATGCATGCCGAATTTCTCCGGCACGACAACCGTTCCGAGAATCTTGCCCGTGCGCAGGTCAAGCTTTGCCAGCCAGCCTGGAGAGCCGGTAGGCTGATCGACAGCATGCATGCCAGCCCAGAGTACGTTGCCCGCCAACTTGAGCGAGTAGGTTTTTCCGATTGCCCATTCGCCCAGATACTTTCCGTCGAGATCGAAGCGTTGAATGCGCCCGTTTTCCCGGTCGGCGACATAAAGGACGCCGTTCGCATCGCAAACAATGGCGTGCGGCAGGTTGAACTGGCCGGGGCCATTGCCGGGAACGCCCCATTCGCGGACTCGGCGACCGTCGGCAGCGTATTCGAGAATGCGTGCATTGCCATAGCCATCGCTGACGAAAAGCCTGCCGTCGGGGCCGAACGCGATATCCGTCGTTCCCACGAAGTTGCTGCTGCCCACAGGCTGTCCACCCACACTGATCTCGAGCAATTTCTCTCCTTGCGCAGAGAACTTGTAGATCATCGAACTCTGCGCATCGGTGGTCCAGACGTTGCCTTCGTTATCGATGCGGATGGAATGGGGTATGCGAAACAAGCCCTTGCCCCAAGAGCGCAGTATCTTGCCGGCTCTGTCCACGACGATGATCGGGTCGGCCCTGTCACCGCGTTGCAGCAAGTAGAGCAATCCATCCTTGTCAAAGGCGAGGCTGGATATCGTGCCCAGTTCCCGACCAGGACCGGGCGGCGCAATCGCAAAATCCGTTTCGACGAACGGCAACTCCGGCGCCTCGCGAATCGAAGTCAACGTGGCAGCACTCAGAACGGCCTTCTGCTCGGCAGTGAACTCGGTGGCGGCCAGCGACGGTACAGCCCATGCGATGCCGCACATCAGTCCCAGCAACTTCGCACGCAGGTTGATTGATGTCATCGAGTTCCTTTTTCTTCCATGCGCGAATTCACGGCTGACTTCGCGCGATCGACGTGGCGCTGTGCGCGATCAAGCGGTTCAGGCCCGATGATCTACGCGCGCTCCCGGACAGTTTCAGTTTTCCAACTTGATGTTCCGCTCCGTGACAAGCGCTCGGTACGACAGCAATTCAGAACGGATCAATGCATCGAATTTCACCGGATCATTGATGAATGTCGTAAAGCCGATCGCCTGCAAGCGCGAGGTGAATTCGTCGCTCCTGATCACTGCTTCCAATGCGGCGGAAAAACGCGAGGCTGCATTCTTCGGCATCGCCGCGGGGCCGACGACGCCCACCCAAGGTGCGAACTCGAACGCTTTGATGCCGGACTCGTCAAAAGTAGGAACATCGGGCATCAGGGGACTGCGTTGAAGCGTCGCAACTGCGATGGCTTTTACCTTGCGGCTATTGTGGTACTGGCTTCCGAGATTGGTATCGATGAATGTCAGGTCTACGT
>CAHJWV010000608.1 GCA_903643055.1 Burkholderiales bacterium
GGCGACGAAGTCGCCTTGGGGGCTTTTGTTGATTTGGTCTTGAAGGCCTTCTCGGCCAGGCGCAAGACGACGCAGGAGTCTTTGCCGCCCGAGAACAGCAGCGCTGGGCGCTCGAAGGCAGCGACGGTCTCGCGCAGGATGAAGATGGCTTCTTCTTCGAGCCAGTCGAGGTGCGTGTGGTCCAGCTCGGGGAGCAGTTGCTCGACGGTCAGCGGGGCGTTCATGAACGGTCTCCGATCAATGATGAGGCAGGCTCTGTGTTGTCGTCGTGCACATGCAACCCGCATTCCTTGGCCTTTTCGTCCTCCCACCACCAGCGGCCGGCGCGGAAGTCTTCACCGACGGCAATGGCGCGGGTGCAGGGCTCGCAGCCGATGCTGGGCATGAATTCGTCATGCAGCGGGTTGTAAGGCACGTGGTGGGTAGCGATGTAGTGCCAGATGTCGTTCCAGGTCCAGTCGGCCAGCGGGTTGAACTTGGTGCGGCCTTTGTCATCGAGTTCGCTGAAGGGCACGTCGCCGCGATTGTTGCTTTGCTCGCGGCGCAGGCCGGTGACCCAGGCGGTGCGCGACGCCAGCATGCGTGACAAGGGCTCCAGCTTGCGGATGCCGCAGCAGCCCTTGCGCAAATCGATGCTGTCATACATCGCGCGCTCGCCGTAGTTCTTGACGAAATGGATCACCGCCTCGGCTTCGGGGCGATAGATCTCGACCTTCAGGCCGTAGCGTTCTTCGATGCGCGGGATCAGCGCGACCGTTTGCTCATGCAGCTTGCCGGTTTCCAGCGTGCCGATGGCGATGGCGATGCCATGGCGCGCGATCAGGTCGGTCAGCACCATGTCTTCGGCGCCGAGGCTGGTGGCTTGCACCACCTGGCCGGCATGCGCGGCTGCGGCTTCCTCCAGCACCGCGACGGCGTGGGTCATTCGGGCATCGAATTGCGGTGTGGCGCGGGCATACAGGCCGATGGCGCTCATATCGACGACCCCGCCTGGTTGAACGCTTCCTCAGTGTGAGCCTCGCCTTGCGGGCGCGCGAACAAGGGGCGGCGCTCGTCGACATCACCCTGGTAGTGGCCGGGGAAGAAATGCAGCGCGCGCTCGGCGATGTCGATCGATTGGTCGGCGCGCAGCACCACCGAGTCGAAGCCGGTGCGCTTGAGCAGCGGCATCATGTCGACCACCACCTCGCCGATGGCGCGCACTTCACCCTTGTAGCGATAGCGTGAGCGCAGCAGATGGGCCTGGCTGTAGGCGCGGCCATCGGTCCATTTCGGGAATCGCAGCACCACCAGCGCAAGGCGCGGCAGGTCATCGACCAGCTCTTCGATGTCGGTGTCGTTCGGGAATTCGACGCCCACCGCCAGGCCTTGCGGCCAGGTGCTGCGCACGCTGCGCCACTGGGCCAGGCTCAGCAGGCTGTGGGCCTTGGGCGTCAGCGTGACCATCGGGCCGTCTTCGCCGACCACGGTGTGCCAGAGGTTGTTGCTGGGTTTGATGAACTTCATGACAGAGTCTTTCTTCGGGCGCTCAGGCGGCACGCGCGGTGCTGCGGCGGATGGCATTGGTGGCAGTCTTGAACGGGTCAAGCCCGATACGCTTGACTGTGTCAATGAATCGCTCATTGGCCGCGCGTTGCTCGCGGTAGGTGTCGATCACTGCCTCTACCGCATCGGCCACTTCGTCGGCTGCGAAAGACGGGCCGATTACCTTGCCGGCGACCGACGGGCCGCTGATCGTCGAACCATCGGAGCCGGCCAGCGTGACCTGATACCACTCGGTGCCGTCTTTATCGACGCCAAGAATGCCGATGTGGCCGCTGTGGTGATGGCCACAGCTGTTGATGCAGCCGCTGATGTGCAGGTCGATGTCGCCGATGTCGTACAGCTCGTCGAGGTCTTGGTAGCGCTCGGTGATCTGCTCGGCCACCGGGATCGAGCGGGCATTGGCCAGCGCGCAGAAGTCACCGCCAGGACAGGCGATCAAGTCGGTCAAGAGGCCGATGTTGGGCGTGGCGAAGCTCGCGTCTCGCGCTTCTTTCCAAAGTGCGAACAGCTCGCTGTCGCGCACCCAGGGCAGTACCAGGTTCTGGTCATGCGAGACGCGCAACTCGCCGGCGCTGTAGCGATCGGCGAGGCCGGCAGCGAGTTCCATCTGCGCATCGGTGGTGTCGCCCGGTGGTTGGCCGACCCGCTTCAGCGACAAGGTCACGGCGCGATAACCCGGCACCTGATGGGCATGCACATTGCGCTGCAGCCAGCGCTGGAAAGCCTCGGGTGCGTCGGCCGGGGCGCCGAGATCGGCGCTCGGTGTCGCGGCTGCAATGCCTTGCGGGCGCTTGAAGCCGACGGCCACGCGGTCGAATTCGGCCTGCGGAATCAGGTGCTCATGGCCGTCCAGGTCATGCGCCAGGATGTCAGCGAATTCCTTGTTGACGTCGTCGATGAAGCGTTGGCCTTCGGCCTTCACGAGGATCTTGATGCGCGCCTTGTACATGTTGTCGCGCCGGCCATAGCGGTTGTAGACCCGCACGATGGCTTCGAGGTAGACAAGGATCTGCTGCCAGGGCAGGAACGCGTTGACCACGGCGCCGATGATCGGCGTGCGGCCCATGCCGCCGCCCACGAGCACCTTGAAGCCAATCTCGCCGGCATCGTTTTTCAGCAGCTGCAGGCCGACGTCATGCCATTCGATGGCGGCGCGGTCTTCGGCAGCGCCGCTGACAGCGATCTTGAATTTGCGCGGCAGGTGGGCGAACTCGGGATGCAGCGAACTCCACTGGCGCATCACTTCGCAATAAGGGCGCGGGTCGATCAACTCATCGGCAGCGACGCCGGCGAAGCAATCGCTGGTGATGTTGCGGATGCAGTTGCCGCTGGTCTGGATGCCGTGCATGTCGACCGAGGCGAGCAGGTCCATCACATCGGCCGAGCGTGGCAGCGGAATCCAGTTGAATTGGCAGTTCTGGCGCGTCGTGAAGTGAGCGTAGTTGCGGTCGTATTCGCGAGCGATGCGCGCCAGCATGCGCAGCTGTGTCGAGCTCAGTTCGCCATAGGGCACGGCGATGCGGGCCATCGGTGCATGGCGCTGGATGTACCAGCCGTTTTGCAGCCGCAGCGCACGGAACTCATCGTCTCCCAGCGTGCCGGCGAGGTTGCGCTCCAGCTGATCACGGAACTGCGCGGCGCGCTGCTTGACGAACTGTTTGTCGAAAGAGGTGTACTGGTACATCTTGGATGATGAGGTTCAGTGAATGACTGGAAGGCCTGCAGTGACCGGGTGGTGCTGATGGGCGGCGATGACCGAAGGGTGTGGCTCGAACAAATCGGCAGAGCCGTCCAGGCTGTATTTTCATCGTCAAGGGAGCTGCCGAGCCAGATTTCGATGGCGAACCCCATGCAGCAACACAACAGCCACGCTGCGCTCCACTCTGAACGACCGGGTGGGCGCAGCATGCGCGGCTTTGCTGCAGTTCATTGCTCTGGGTGCCTGCTTTGAAAGGCTTGATTGTCCGGAGCGGTCTTATATCGAGAAAGAACACTTTCGTAAATTGATTATTCGTGTGGCTGCTAAAGGCGTGACCGATGGCCTTCTAAAATCAACGGATGCCTATCACCTCGCTATCCCGGCCTGCCGGCTGGGCCGTCTGCGCCGCTGCGTTTTTGCTCGCCGCTTGCCAAACTCCGCCAGCACTTCCGCCGACCACGATCCCACAGATCCCGGTGGTGACGCTGCCCCCGTCCGTGACGCTTCCATTGCCGCCCGAGGCCATGGCTTCGGCGCCGGTGGTGCAGCCCCGGCCGCCAAAAATCGGTTTGGCCTTGGGCGGTGGCGCGGCGCGCGGCTTTGCGCACATCGGCGTGATCCAGGTCCTGGAAGAAAACGGCATCAAGGTCGACTACGTGGCCGGCACCTCGGCCGGCAGTCTGGTGGCCGCGTTGTACGCGTCGGGACGCAGCGGTAAATCCTTGGCTGCGATGGCCAACACGATGGACGAGTCGGCATTTGCGGATTGGGCGTTTCCAGGCCGTGGGTTGATCCGCGGCGAAGCGCTGGCGAAATACGTGCGCGAAAACACCGGCCATCGCTCGATCGAGCAAATGCAGATTCCGCTGGGCATTGTGGCGACCGATCTCGACAACGGCGCGCCGATCCTTTTTCAACGCGGCGATCCGGGTGTCGCGGTGCGAGCGTCGAGCGCCGTGCCGGCGGTGTTCACGCCGGTTCGCATCGGTACGCGCGAGTATGTGGATGGCGGTTTGGTGTCGCCAGTGCCGGTGCGCTTTGTCCGGCAGATGGGCGCCGATCTCGTGATCGCGGTCGACATTTCGGCGATTCCCGATGGCGCACCGACAGGCGACGCGATGCGCATGCTGCTGCAAACTTTCTCGATCATGGGCCGCAGCATCAACAGCTTCGAGCTGCGTGAGGCTGATGTCGTGATGCGGCCGAAGCTGGCCGGGGTGTCGAGTGCCGACTTCTCGTCACGCAAGCGCTCGATTCAAGCCGGGCGTGAGATTGCAGTCAGCCTGCTGCAGGATCTGAAGGCACGGATTGCGGCCAAAACAAAATAGCCCAATGGCCGAATAACCTGAGGGCGAATCGGGACGCGAGAAACTGGCGCCGCGATGGACACAGCCCATCTGTCGGCAAAGAGATTGAGGTCGTTGGCAGAAGAATTCCTTCAGCCAAGCGCAGATACCCGCATCGACAACTCGGATATTCAAGCATTGGGCTTGCCAAATAAAACGGCCCAGTGAAAACACTGGGCCGAAAGGTACCTGGAACGGAGATTCGCGGGTACCGAGGAGACAACCTTCAGAAATACCACAAACATCGCATGTGGCATTTGTCTGAGATCGCGACCGTCGAGAAGTTCAACGGCTCGCGAAATAATTTCAGGCTGCGCGCTTCGCAGTTTTGGCAGATTGCGTCGCCTTCGCGGCGGTTGCACTGATGGCTTGGAAGTTGGCTTCGGCCACATCAGCGGCTTGCTTGGCCGCCTTGTGCACGCTTTCATAGGCGTTGTTGGCAGCCGCTACCGCAGACTTCACCAAAGCAACGGCATTTTCGGTGCCGGCCGGTGCGTTCTTGACGGCGGTGTCAACGACAGCCAGGAATTTCTTTTGGGCTTCAGCCGCTTGGGCTTCGGCCACCTTGCTAATGTCGGCGTTGGTGCCGGACGTGATGTCATACACATAACGGCCATAGGCAGCTGCCTTTTCGGCGGCAGGTTGCAGCAGGCCGGCTTGCAGTGCCAACAACTCTTGCGCATCTTTCACCGACAACGCTGCCTTGGTGGTTTCAGCCACTTCACCCCACGCGGTCTTGACGACCTGCAAATTCAGTTCGACGAGTTTTTCAACACCTTCGAAGGCCTTGCTGGTCAGGCCGAAGAGAGTTTCGACGTTGGCTTTGTGAGCGGCGAGAATTTGTTCAGCGGTCAGCATATTTGAATCTCCAATGATTTGGTTCGGGGATCTGACACAGCCTTTGTTGCGCTGCACCATGACGAAAGTATACGGGTCTGCCGACACATTACAAGTGCGTTTTGTTGCGGCGCAGCAAAATTAGAAGCTGCTTTCTAAAAAGGCATCCAGGAGGGCGCGATTTGCCCTTGGAATCCAACGCAGCCGCGTCGCTCGCGACAATTGGCCGATGCAAGCTTTCTATTCCGATCATTTCGTGTTGCCGCTCCCGGAAGGCCACCGCTTCCCGATGCAGAAATACCGCTGGCTGCGTGAACGGGTCGAGGCCGAACTGCCCGCGGTGCATTTGTGCGAAGCCTTGCCGGCCAGCGAGGGCGAACTGGCGCTGGCCCACACGCCGCATTACGTCGGCTCGGTGCTGGGTGGCCAGCTGAGCGAGGCCGAGCAGCGCGAGATCGGTTTTCCATGGTCGCCGCGCATGGCTGAGCGCGCTTGCCGCTCGGTGGGCGCGACGATCCAGGCCGCACGCGCGGCACTCGCTGAAGGCGTGGCCGCCAACCTGGCCGGCGGCACGCATCACGCCAGTGCCGACAAAGGCGGTGGCTATTGCGTCTTCAACGATGTGGCGGTGGCCGCGCGGCTGATGCAGGCCGAATGGCACCGGGCGCGGCGGCAGCTGCTGCGCGTCGCGGTGATCGATCTCGATGTTCATCAGGGCAACGGTACCGCCGTGATCTTTCGTGACGACCCGACGGTGTTCACCTTGTCGATGCATGGCGCGAAGAACTTTCCGTTTCGCAAGGAAGCCAGCGACCTCGATGTCGACCTGCCCGACGGCTGTGCCGACATCGACTACCTCGCCGCACTGGATAACGCGCTCGATGAACTGTGGCGACGCCATCGCAGCGCGCCGCCCGGGCTGGTGTTCTATCTGGCGGGTGCCGATCCGCATGAAGGCGACCGGTTGGGCCGCCTCAAGCTCACAAGCGCCGGGCTGGCCGAGCGCGATCGCCGCGTGCTGACTGCGTTGCGTGAGCGCGGCATTCCAGTGGCGCTGTCGATGGCGGGAGGCTACGGCCGGGTGTTGGAAGACACTGTGAGCGTGCAGGTCAACTCGCTGCGCCTGGCCTGCCAGAGCTGGCAGCAGTGGAAGAATGCGCACGCATGACACCCATCGAGCGACCTCCACTTCATGACGCTGAACATGAACGGGGTGGCCAAGGGCGCCGATGCCCACCTGACCGTGGCTGTCGACCTCGCCCGGCCGCATTCCTTACCGTGTTGACCGATGCCTTGAAGGAGCCCCTCATTTGAAGCCAGACGCCATCGAATCCCAGAACAGCGCTGCAGTCGACGCGGCGATCAGCTCGCGCAAATCGGTGCGGGCCTTTTTGCCGACCGCCGTGCCGCGCAAGACCATCGAAGCCATTCTCGAAGTGGCCTCGCGTGCGCCTTCGGGCACCAACACCCAGCCCTGGAAGGTCTATGTGTTGACCGGCGAGCCGCTGCGCGAGTTGTCGCGCCGCGTGCTCGCGGCGTTCGATGACCCGGCCGAGGCTGAAACGCATCTGCAGGAGTACCCGTATTACCCGGAGCAATGGCGCTCGCCTTACATCGACCGCCGCCGCAAGGTGGGTTGGGATCTCTACGGCCTGCTCGGCATTGGCAAGACCGACAAGGAGCGCATGCATTTGCAGCACGGCCGCAACTACCGCTTCTTTGATGCGCCGGTCGGGCTGATCTTCACAATCGATCGCGTGATGGCGCAGGGCAGCTGGCTCGACTACGGCATGTTCCTGCAAAGCATCATGGTCGCGGCGCGCGGGCGCGGGCTCGATACCTGCCCGCAAGCCGCCTTCACGCAATTTCACCGACTGATCACGGAGTTCGTCGGCGCGCCAGCGCAAGAGATGCTGGTGTGCGGCATGTCGCTGGGGCATGCCGACCCCGCTGCGGTGGAAAACATGCTGATCACGGAACGCGAGCCGGTGGCGGGCTTTGCACGCTTCTTGGAGTGAATGGTGACTGAATTCATCAAACCCCAAGTGCTGGTGGCGCGCGCCGTGTTCCCCGAGGTCGTCGAGCGGCTGCGCGAATACTTCGAGGTCCATGACAACCCGCAAGATACGGTGCTCGACAAGGCCGAGCTTTTGCAGCAGCTGCGCGGCAAGCTGGGCCTGCTTGCCACCGGCAGCGAAAAGATCGATGCCGAACTGTTGGCCGCGAACCCGCAACTGCGCGCGGTGTGCAACATCGCGGTGGGCTTCAACAACATTGATGTCGCCGCCTGCACGGCGCGCGGTGTCCTGTGCAGCAACACACCCGATGTGCTGACCGAGACGACGGCCGATTTCGGCTTCGCGCTGATGATGGCCACGGCGCGGCGCATCACCGAAGCCGAGCATTTTTTGCGGCGCGGCGACTGGAAGAAATGGTCGTATGACATGTTCACCGGCCGCGACATCCATGGCGCCACGCTGGGCATCTTCGGCATGGGTCGCATTGGGCAAGCGATCGCGCGGCGAGGCGCGTTTGGCTTCGGCATGCCGGTGATCTATCACAACCGCTCGCCACTGGATGCCGGGACCGAAACCGCGTGCCGTGCCCGTTATGTCAGCAAGGAGCAATTGCTGCGCGAGGCCGATCACCTGGTGATCGTGGTGCCGTATTCGCCGGCCTCTCAGCATGCGATCGGCGCTGCCGAGATCGGGCTGATGAAGCCCACGGCCACCTTGACCAACATCGCCCGTGGCGGCGTGGTCGACGATGCCGCGTTGGCCGAGGCGTTGGCACGCCAGCGCATTGCTGCGGCTGGCCTGGATGTGTTCGAAGGCGAGCCTGCGCTGAACCCGGCCTTGCTGGCTTTGCCCAACGTCGTGCTGACGCCGCACATCGCCAGCGCCAGCGAAGCCACGCGCCGTGCGATGGCGAACCTGGCGGCCGATAACCTGATCGCGGCGCTGGGCTTCGGCCCGCGCGCTGGCAAGCCACCGACGCCGATCAATCCCGAGGTGTTGTACGGCGCGGGCTGAGCGGGGCTAAGCGGGGTGGTTCCGGCCGGCCGATCACCTCACGCGGCCGTGATGAGCGCTTCAGTGGTCGCTCATCGAAAAACGCCCCACCGAAAGCGCAGGCCTTGTGCCAAATGCGCTGCTGGTGAGAAGGCCGCCTGAGACAATCGGCAGATGCAAATCTTGTGGTGGGTTCTGGCCGGTCTGGCGCTGGTCAACGTCTTGTTGTTGCTGTGGATCGCGTTTCGCAAGGCGCCGGCCGACGACACGCTGAAGTCGGAGTTTCGCGCGGGCTCCGAGCGCATGGAACGCGAACTGCGCGATGAGCTGGGCCGCAGTGCGCAAGGCACTCGCCAGGAGCTGGGCAGCACGCTGGCCCACTTCCAGCAAACCCTGACCGCCGCGCAGGCCAATGTGGCGCGTCTGCAGAACGAGCAGATCGCCGGCTTTCGCACCCAACTCGTCGCGATGCAGCAGGCCGTGGGCCAGGCGCTGCAATCGGCCAGCGGCGTGCAGGCGGCTCAAGCCGCGGCTTCACGCGAGGCGCAAGACCTTGGGCTGAAGCGCTTCTCCGACACGCTGGGCGAGCAGTTGCGCCACTTGTCGGAGGCCAACGAGCGCCGGTTGATCGAGGTGCGTGCCGCGGTCGAAGACAAGCTGTCGGCACTTCAGCAAGGCAACGAGCAAAAGCTCGAGCAGATGCGCGCGACCGTCGATGAAAAGCTGCATGCCACGCTGGAGCAGCGTCTTGGCGAAAGCTTCAAGCTGGTGGCCGACCGGCTCGACAAGGTGCATGCCGGGCTGGGCGAGATGCAGGTGTTGGCCAAGGATGTCGGCTCGCTGAACCGGGTGCTGACGAACGTGAAGACGCGCGGCATCTTTGGCGAGGTGCAGCTGGCCGGATTGCTCGAACAGGTGTTCACGCCCGACCAGTACGCCAAGAACATCGAAACTGTGCCGGGGAGCAACGCGCGGGTCGAGTTTGCGATCCGCCTGCCGGGGCAGCGCGCCGATGGCGTGCCGCTGTGGTTGCCGATCGATGCCAAGTTTCCGCGGGAAGACTACGAGCGCCTGCTCGATGCGCAAGACAAGGCCGATGCGCCGGCGGCCGAGGCAGCCGGCCGTGCGATCGAAACCCGCCTGCGCACCGAAGCCAAGACCATTCGTGACAAATACGTCGCGCCGCCGCACACCACCGACTTCGGCATCTTGTTTGTGCCAACCGAGGGCCTGTATGCCGAAGCCTTGCGGCGGCCCGGCCTCGTCGAGGCGATGCAGCGTGAGCACCGTGTGATGCTGTGCGGCCCGACGACGCTGTTGGCCACGCTGAACAGCCTGCAGATGGGCTTTCGCACGCTGGCGCTGGAGAAGCGCTCGCTGGAAGTGTGGGAGGTGCTCGGCGCGGTCAAGACCGAGTTTGCCAAGTTCGGCGATGTGCTGGCGAAGACGAAGAAGAAGCTCGATGAGGCCAGCAACCACATCTCGCAGGCCGAGACCCGCACGCGCGTGATGGCGCGCGAACTGCGCCTGGTCGAAGCGTTGCCCGAAGCGCAGGCCCGGCTTGTCTTGCCGGTCGCTGCCGAAGGCCGCAGCGGTGATCTGCTGGAGTCGGATGTTTGACATGCAACTGCGCCTCCCTGGTTTGAATTCGAACTTTTCTCGGCACCTGCTGGCACTGATCATGGGCCAGATCAGCCTGCATTCGTGCATGGCCGGCGTGCGGGTGGCGGCGCCCTTGCTGGCGCTGCATGCCGGCCAGCCGCAATGGGCGATCGGCATTTTGCTGGGCCTGTTCGCGGCGGTGCCGGCAGTGTCTTCGTTGCACGCAGGCCGTTTGGCGGACCGGCATGGCTATCACCGGCCGGTGCGGGTGGCGGTCGGCCTGACGGTGGCGGGCGGGCTGCTGGCCGTGGTGTCGACCTGGTTGGGCAGCTGGCAGTTTCCGGTGCTGTGCATCGCGGCGACCTTGTGCGGCGTCGGAACCAACTTCGGGATGATCGCGATCCAGCGCACCGCCGGCCGATTGGCCGAAGGCGATCGCATCCAGCTGACGCGGGTCTTCAGTTGGATGGGCCTGGCGCCGGCTTTGTCGAACATGATCGGCCCGGTGATCGCCGGCGTGATGATCGATGTGGTTGGCTTCCGGGGGGCCTTTGTTGCGTTGCTGCTGTTGCCGCTGACCGCGCTGTGGTGGGCACGCAAGGTGCCGGCGGAGGCCGGATCGGGCTTGAGCAGGTCTGAGAAACGGCCCGCCTGGGAGCTGCTTGCCAGGCCCGGCATGCCGCGCTTGCTGCTCGTTAACTTCTTGATGTCATCGAGCTGGGACCTGCATGCCTTCGTCGTGCCGATCCTCGGCCACCAACGCGGCTTCAGCGCATCGGCGATCGGCTTCATCCTGGGGGCGTTCGCCGCAGCCGTGGCCAGCGTGCGGCTGCTGATTCCGACCTTGTCGCACCGACTGCGCGAATGGCAGGTCTTGAATGGTGCGATGCTGCTGACGGCGGCGGTGTTTGCTGTCTATCCCTGGGTGCAATCAGCTTGGCTGATGGCGCTGTGCGCGGTCACGCTGGGCCTGGCGCTCGGGTCGGTCAATCCGATGATCATGACGACCTTGCATCACCTGACGCCCAGCGACCGCCATGGCGAGGCAATCGCGTTGCGTTCGATGACGATCAACGCCAGCAGCGCGCTGATGCCGCTGTTGTTCGGCGTGGCTGGTGCAGCGATTGGCGCTGGCACCTTGTTCTGGGTGATGGGGGTGGCGGTAGGTGCCGGCAGCTTTCAGGCGCGACGCATTCGCTACGCCCATTGAGCGCGACCGCAGCAGTTGAGGTGCGCTGTGGTGAGGGTGTCGATCCACCGCAGTGGATCGACAGATCAGCAATCAGCGCAGCTCGATCAAAAGCGGATGCCTGAGGGCGGCGCGGTTTCTGCGGGGGCCGGTGCCGGGGCTGGCGTGGCACGGCGTGGCGCAGGCGCTGCTGGGGCGGGGACCGATTCCTTGCGCTCGGTCAGCGGCGTCGCCGAGCCGGTCTGGAAGGTCTTCGGCAGCTGCGATGTCTTCGGGTAGCCTGCCGCGTCGAGATAAGACGCCCACTCGCCTTGAGACCAGCCTTTGACGATTTGGCTGCCGATGCTGACCACCGGCAGACTTGTTGTGCCGGTCAGGCGCTGCATCGCGCTGCTGTCTTCCGGCGTGGACACCGATTTGTCTGCGAAAGGCACGCCCCGCTCACGCAGGAACTGCCGGCCGGCATCGCAAGGGGCGCATTCGTTGGATGAATACAGTGTCACCGGATA
>CAHJWV010000609.1 GCA_903643055.1 Burkholderiales bacterium
AAATTTTCTTGGAACGAAGGGATTTAGATCGGAAGCGGCAAAGCAGTTACCTATATCAGGCAATGGTTTTGGGCTTTTTAATGTCATGCGAATCGCGGAATTGCTTAGAGCGTCAGTATCATTTAGACCAACATCTCGAACAGTTATGCATATTGGCGGAGTGCCTTATGCGAATTTCGAAGTGGACATTTTGCTCCCGACATCCGCGGTCAATTAATTTAATTTAGCAGTCGACAAATATTTGATCGAGATCGATGGCCTGAAGCCCTTTTCAACTCCTTGTCATGCAAGCGCACCGGCTCCGCTTCAATAAGCCCACGTTGTCCTCATGCAGTTCACCCCGGAAGTCGCCGGCGCGCTGAACGACTTCACCGACATCCCGGATGTTTACGTGGCGTGCCGGCTCGATGCTGACAGCGAGGGCTGTTGCTACTCACCGGTGATCGCCCCGCTGTTCATGGCGGCCCGATGACTGCCGCTGGCTCCCGCATTGAAACCGGCCGGCTGGGCCGCGTTGACCATCGAATGGCGCTGCGTCGAAGCGCTCTGCGAGGCGTTCTATGCTTAGGCGGGACTGAGCACGCGCAGCCAATCGCACGGCGCCGACGGCGGCGTCGACAGCTGGCTGCAGTCCAAGCACGTGGACGCGCCGCGCATCGTTCAGTACAAGCACTGGTTAAGCAAGCCGGTCGGCGTGAAGGAGATGCGCGAGTTCCGCGGCGTCATGGCGTCGCACCAGTTGCAGAGCGGCACCTACGTGACGAGTTCGACGTTCACCGCGGACGCCACGGCTTTCGCCAAGGCGAATGGCATCAAGTTGCAGGACGGCGCGGCGTTGCTCAAGCTGATCGGCCAGCGCACGCCGGAGCAGCAGGCGGCGTTGCTGGCGGTCGCGTACGAGGGCGAGTACTGGAAGCCGACGTGCTCGAGTTGCGGCCTCAAGACCGTCGAGCGAGAGCGCAAGCGAGACGGCAGCAAGTTCTGGGGCTGCAGCAACTATCCGCGGTGCAAGACGATGTTCGTGATGCGTTCGGCGTAGCTCAGCTTTCACCATGCTTTGCTACGGTTTTGATAGCTGCATGCGTCCACTCCACGCGCGCTTCAGGCCGATTTCGCCTGGAGAACCCGTGGTTTAGTACTCGCCGCACTAAACTCCCGCCATGCGCCCCTCCGCCGCCCTCCAGCAACACCGCGATGCGATCTACCGCGCCGCCAATCGCTTTCGCGCGGCCAATCCGCGCGTGTTTGGCTCGGCTTTGCGCGACGAAGACGGCGAAGACAGCGACCTCGATTTGCTGGTAGACGCCCTGCCCGGCGCAACACTGTTCGACCTTGGCGGCTTGCAGGACGAGTTGGAGCATCTGCTCGGGGTGCGCGTCGACGTGGTCACCCTACGTGAGTTGCCAGCAAGCTTTCGCGACGTCGTGCTGGCCGAAGCCAGGTCTGTATGAACGGCAACCGGCTTGCCGACTACCTCGATCACATGCGCCAGGCCGCTGCAGACGCTTGCGGCTTTGTCGATGGAATGGATCAAACCGCATTTCAGCAGGACAAGCGCACGCAGCAGGCGGTCGTCATGAGCCTCATCGTGCTCGGCGAGGCGGCGACCAAGGTGATGGAGCGTCACGCGGCGTTCGCCGAAGCGCACAGCCAGATCCCGTGGCGAAACATGCGCGGCATGCGCAACCGCATCGCGCACGGTTACTTCGACATCGATCTTGAGGTGGTGTGGGACACGGTGCGAATGGCTCTGCCACAACTTCAAGCTCAACTCGCTGGGCTGACGGCGGCTGGCGACTGATTGCTGTCGCTCTGCGCGCGCTGCAGGCCGATTTCATTCAACGCGATGACGCACATCACCCAACCATCGCCAACCCAACGCGCCGCCTTCCGCGCCGCCGCCGAGCACGTGACGGGCATCGACCGCGAGGTGTATGCCGCCTTCGGCCGCGACTGGCGCGACCCGATCATCGGCCTCGGCCCGCGCGATGCGCGGCTGTGCATCTTCGGGCGTGATCCGGGGCGCACGGAGGTGGAGCACGCCCTGCCCTTCGTCGGCAAGGGCGGCCAGCTGGTGCGGGCGGCACTGCATCGGCAGCAGCAACAGAAGCAGCAGCACGGTGCCGCGGCGCCCGCGCCCGACTTCGCCGCGTCGGTTGCCGCGGGCCGCGAGGTGTTCTGGCTCAACACGGTGCCGTACAAGCCGGTCGGCAACCGCGCGTGGTCGATGGCGGTGAAGCGGCGCTTTCAGCCGCTGATGGCCGATCTGCTGCTGAACACCTGGCAGGGCCACGACGGCGGCGGCGAGCGCACGGTGATCGCGCTGGGGCGCGAGGCTTTCTTCTGGTTCGGCATCGCGCAGCCGGCCGAGGTGGGCGCGGCACTCGATGCCTTCTGGGCGCAGGGCGAGGCGCGCTACCGCGATACCCTGCGCGTCGAATACCAAGTCGGCGACGCGCGCCACCCGATCACGCTGGCGCCGCTGCCGCATCCCTCACCGGCGAATGCGGTGTGGTTCTCACGCAGATCGGAAGAGCA
>CAHJWV010000610.1 GCA_903643055.1 Burkholderiales bacterium
CGTCAAACCAGGCCGCGAGCTTAGGTGGCGAGATTCAGGTAGCGATGGCCACCGGCAGCAAGCGGTCGTATTCGTTCTTCACGACGGCATAGCACTCGCAAGTGCGCAGCTCCAGCCCGGCGCGGTCCAGCACGGTGATGTGCCCGCGCCGATACGAGATCAGCCCGGCCCGATGCAGATGGCCCGCCGCTTCGGTGATGCTTTCCCGGCGCACGCCGAGCATGTCGGCGATCAAAGACTGTGTCATGACCAATTCGTTCGATGACAAACGGTCCAGGCTCAACAGCAGCCAGCGGCACAGTTGCTGATCGAGCGAGTGATGGCGGTTGCAGGCTGCGGTTTGCGCCATCTGCGTGATCAGTGCCTGCGTGTAGCGCAACAGCAAGTGCAGCACCGGCCCGGCGCGGTTGAACTCCAGCATCATCACGCTCGCCTTCAGCCGAAAGCCGAGGCCGGCGCTTTGCACCACGGCCCGGCTGGTGGTCGACTCTCCGCCCATGAACAGCGACACGCCGACGATGCCCTCGCGGCCCACCACGGCGATCTCGGCCGAGGTGCCGTTTTCCAGCACGTACAGCAGCGACACGATCGACGTGGTCGGGAAGTAGACGTGGCTGAGCTTGCGGCCCGATTCGTACAGTACCTTGCCCAAGGGCATCTCTACTGGCTCGAGCTGCGCTTTCCACCGCGCCCATTCGGCCATGGGCAATGAAGCCAGCAGAGCGTTGTCTTTTGCATTGCCTGTCAAGGCCATCGGCGCTCCTGTGCTGCCTGGGCGGCATCGCCACCGCGGCGGGTTTGCCGTTCCATCGTGAAGTCGCTGTGTGCGGCAGCGCACAGACCGTTGCGCCACAGCGGCGCACCCTGGAGAAAGGAGTATCGCCGTGAATGCTTCAACCAATTTTGCCGTAAGGCGGCGAGCCCGTTGACTGAGCCGGGGTTCTGAAATGAGCTCTCGGCAGCTTCGGTGCCGACCGAGCGCCGTGTCGTGAACGCCGACCCTGGCATTCGCCCGGCTTGTCAGCGCTGCCGTTGCTGCCTTTCCGGGTGGCCGCCAGTCATCCTTGCTTTTCGTAGATCAACCCTTTCATCGTCATCGAACCACCATGTCCAACTCTCCTTTTTTCCACGAACCTTCCGGAACCGTTCGCTTCTGGGTTCAGGTCGATTCCGAACTGATCGGCGCCAGCATTGGCAAAGAAACCTTGCACTACCACTATCGGCCGAGTGCGCAAGATGACAACCCGCTGGAGACTTTCAATTCTCATGTGCGGCAGATCGAAGCAGCCGTGCGGCGCCGTGTCGCGCAGGGCTCGATCGAACCGGTGATGCTGCGCGAGCACGACTTGCGCGCCGTGCAGGACTGACGCGTTGCAGCATCGGCCGAACGTTGCTGCCTGTTGCTAACGTTTTAAGTGAGCGTATTTTATGAAGGTGTGCCGAGCCGCCGACCCAGATCGGCTTCAATATTCCCTCAATTCAAAATGACCACGGCGGAGATTCACTGTGGCATTTTCAATATGGAGTATTCGAACGGGTTCATCGCCCCAACACCGATGAACAGGCGCGAAAATGCGCATTGGTGTTTTCAGACGGAATGAAATCTCCCGCAAAAGCCTCGTCATCATGCAGGCCGCATTTCGATCGGATGTGAATTTTCGACCTTCGGGCGGTGGCCCGTCGTGGATTGACAGCGGCGCTCGCTTCAATTCGCGTCGACCGTCGGGTTTTCAGATTTGCAGGCCGCTTGCGATCGAATCCAGGCCAATGCGCTGGCGCGTCAGTGCGCTCGGCGCTGCCTGAAACCCCGAGAATGTGAGCGGTGGAGTTTGTGCTGCGTATATGGAAACGCGCCCTGGGGAACGAGTCAAGGAATGAGCGTGAAAATGAACTGGCGATTCCTTCGTTTCCCAGAAACAGGATCAGGTGAATCGTTCTTGCGATCCTTCGCTCAAGCCAGCGAATATTCACTCAGTGGCCCGCCCTTGGCAGGAGCCCTCGGCTTGGCGGCCTGCTGCGCGGAGCCTGCATTCAAAGAAACCAGGGCTTGGAATTGACACGCGGCATGCCATTTTTGAATCGCCATGTAAACACTGGATGTTCCGAATGGTTTCGCCCGCCCGGAAGCATTCACGTTCACAGGTTATCCAGAGAACTGGTGTTTCGAGCCGAGGCTCGCGCCAGCCTCATTCCATTTCCGTTGATCCTTCAAAGCGCGGCGAGCACATTGGCAAGTCTGATACTTTGAATAAAATAGGTCCGTAGACCGGTTTGAGTGGATAAATTCGGTGCAAGCCATTCAGATCCGTTAGAGTTCGCCCGCCATGTGGCATTACCTTGAATGAAAAAAATGCCCAGTATCAAAAAACTGACCATTGCAAAGAAGACAACTCGCGCAGCCGTTCCCGTGGCCAAGAAAACCACCAAGCCGGTTTTGAAAACTCCTCCGGCCGCCAAAGTGGCGAACCCGAGCGTGATCGGCCGAAGTCGTGGTGCTCGCGGTGACGCCTTGCTGACCAATCTGCAGTCCACGATCGAGAAAGCATTCCGCTTGCCCGAAGGCAGCGTGAAGCTGATCGCCCCCGGCAACCGCAAGTTGGATGAAGGCGCCAAGCTGGAAGACTTGCGCGCGCGCTGGGAAAAGTGATTCCAGGCCAGGCCGCAGGGTTGTCTGGGGCCGGCGCTGGCCTCTGATTGAATCGTGCCTGTCTCTTCGTGTCTGCCGGCCTCTGCACCGCCGGTGGACCCGCCCGGTGGGCAGGCATGGATCGGCCTGTTGAACGGCTTGTTGGAGAAAAGTGGGTTGGCTTGCGCGCCGGCTTGTCCGGGCCTTACAGCAAGCGCAGCACGGCCTGCCATTCATCTGGCGTGACCGGTGTGATCGACAGCCGATTGCCGATGCGAAGCACCTGCATCGTCGCAAGTTCCGGTGTGCGCCGCATCTCCGGCAGTGACAACAAGCGCGTCTTGCGTTGCAGCCTCACATCGACATGGCTCCAGCGCGGCGAACTAGGTTGCGCCTTCGCATCGAAGTAGACATGGGTGGGTTCGAACTGGGTGGCGTCGGGGTAAGCCGCGCTGACCACGTTGGCCAAGCCCGCAATGCCCGGCTCGGGGCATGACGAGTGATAGAACAACACGCCATCGCCGATGCGCATCTGATCGCGCATGAAATTGCGCGCCTGATAGTTGCGCACGCCGATCCACGGCACGGTTTGATTCAGCGCGGTCGCTAGGTCATCGATCGAGCACTCGCTGGGCTCGCTTTTCATCAGCCAATACTGGGTGGCCATGGGGTGATGGGGCGGCAGTGAAACCTGAAAGCGGGAAGGGTGTCCGTTGCGAACCGTGAGCCGCATTCCTGAACCCAGGCAGTTCAGGTGGGCGAGGTCAGCCGGGCTTCGGGTTCATCTGACGCGAGACGATCACACCAACCGAGCGATGTTCCAAGCCCTTGCTCTTGCGAGCATCGGTTCAAGGAAATATAAGACTCACGCGAACGCAACGGACCCGATGGATTCTACGCGTGTCGCCTGTTCGGCCGGGCTCGGTCAGAGCAATTGCCCATCCGCGCCGAGGGCTTGATCGAGCTTGCGGATCAGGCGATCGACATCGATGTGATTGGCTTCGATCGACGAGGCCTCGCTCGGCGTGGCTTCCACCTTGTCGGGCTCGGTTTTCGCGGGTTGTTCGGCCAACGAAAACGCCAGATTCAATGCAGCCAGCACCGCGATGCGCTCGCGTGACTTGACGCGCCCCGCATCGCGGATGGCGCTCATCTCACGGTCGACATGCGCGACGGCCTCCATCAGCGAGAGCTCGCCACCTTCGGGGCAACCGAGGATGTAGCTCTGGCCCATGATCGTGACTTCGAGCTGCTTCATGTGCTGCCTCCGGTGGGGCTGCTCGGCGGCGCTTCGGCCGGCAGCCGGTCGAGCAGCGCATCGATGCGGCCGCGCGCCGCATTCAAGCGTGATCGCAGGTTGTCACGCTCCGAGGTCAGCGTGGCGACTTGCTGCTCGAGCAATTCGTTGGTGCGTTTGAGTTCTTCGTGCCGCAGCAGCAAGCGCTCAACGCGGTCAGCGAGTTCCTGGGTCTTCGACATGGCGACCTGGATGTTGGGGAGGTGCCGATTGTAGAGGCGCAGCACGGCCATGCTTTCAATCTCGGGCCGGTGTTTCGTCGGGTTGCCCGATAAGCGCTGCTTACAATCCCGGCCGTTGGTGCTCGTGCCGATCCCTCATCGGTGCAGTTAAACGGGAAGCAGAGGTCGATCGCCGCTCGGGGCTCGACCCGCCTGCGCTGCCCCCGCAACGGTCAAACGGACGAGGGCGAAAGCCTTCGCTCATGTGCATACACCACTGGGGCGCTTGCGTTCTGGGAAGGTCGCATGGGATGTCCGTCAGCCCGGATACCGGCCAACGAAGCGGCGCACTGCCTCGTCATGGCGCCTGGATGCACGGTCAGCGGGGAGGCTGGCGTGTGCGGCTGAGTCAAGAGATCACGATGACATTCCATTTTTCCCGGCGCAGCCCGCCGTGGCCCGGGCGCTGTTTGCAAGGCCGGCCTTTGTCTTTTTCCTGGATGGCGCTGGCGATGCTCGCCGGCTCGTGCAGCGCCGCGCAAGCGCAGCTCACACTGGCGCCGGTGGTCGTCAGCGCAACCCGTTTTGCCGACGATGCCGACAAGCTGGCCTTCGGCGTCAGCGTGATCACGGCCGAAGACATTCGCCAATCGGGCGCGAGCACCGTCAACGAAGCGGTGATGAAGCTGCTCGGCGTGCCCGGCCGCCTCGACCTCTATGGCGGTGGTGATTACGCGCTCGACCTGCGTGGCTTCGGCAGTGCAGCCGACAGCAACCAGGTGGTCATCGTCGATGGCGTTCGCATCAACGAGGCCGATCTCGGCGGCACGCGGCTCTCGGGCATTCCGATCGATTCGGTGGAGCGCATTGAGGTCATCCGTGGCAGCGGCACCGTGCTGTACGGCGAAGGTGCGGCGGGTGGCGTGATCGTCATCGCCACCCGTGCCGGGCAAGGCCTCGCGCGCAGCAACGAGGCCCGCACCTACGCGGCGATCGGTAGCCATGCGCTGCTCGACACCCGCGCCGGCGCCACGCTCAACGCCGGTGAGCTGTCGCTGGAGCTGGCGGGTGCGGCGCGCACGTCCGACAACCACCGCGAGAACTTCCATTCGCGCAAAGACGGCGCATCGGCCGGCCTGCAATGGCGGCATGAGGGCTTGCGCTTGGGCCTTCGCCAGTCGTACGACAAGCTCGATGGCGGCCTACCTGGATCGTTGAGCGCAGCCCAATATGAGGCTGACCCGCGACAGAGCCGCACGCCGAATGACCACGCGTCGATCCGCAACCGCCAAAGCGGCGTGCTGGTGCAAGCTGATTTGGGCGACTGGCAGCTGGCCTTCGATGCCGGCTGGCGCGACAAGGCCTTACGCAGCGTCAATGTCTACAACGGGTCGGCGTCGGCCTATGACTATGACGTCGAGGCCTCGACCTACGCGCTGCGCGCCCGTTACAGCCAGGCCTGGGGCGCGCTCACCCATGCGCTGACTGCGGGCTTCGATGCGAACGAATGGACGCGGAAGGCGCCCGGTGACGATGCCTCGCGGGCCGACGCGAGCAGCCGGGCGCTCTATCTGAAAGACGACGTGAGCCTTGGCTCGGGGACGCGCTTCAGCGTGGGCTGGCGCGCCGAGCGCATCGACAAGACCCGCGGCGCGGCCTCGGATGTGGCTGTGGATGACATTCAGCATGCCTGGGATCTGGGCGTGACACAGTCGATCGGCGGCGGCGCTTCGGCTTACGGCCGCGTGGGCCGCAGTTTCAGGCTGCCGAACGTCGATGAGTTTGGCTTTACCGCGCCGGGCGTGAGTCTGCGCGCGCAGACCTCGCGCGATGTGGAACTCGGCGCTCGTTGGGCCGATCGCCGCACCCGCGCCGAGCTGAGGGTGTATCGCAGCGCGCTGACCGACGAGATCGGCTACGACCCGACGGTGCCCGGCGAATTCTTCAACGGCGCCAACGTCAACTTCGATCTGACGCGGCGCCAGGGTGTCGAGCTGGAACTGTCGCAAGCCGTTAGCGATGCGTTCAGTGTGCGCGTGGTCGCGGCCAGCCGGCAGGCACGCTTCGAGTCCGGAGCTTATGAAGGCAAGCGCGTGGCGCTGGTGCCGCGCAGCACGCTGTCGCTGCAGGCTGGCTGGAAGCCAGCGGCCGGCCACACGGTCGATGCTTATCTCAACACCATATCGTCTCAGCACCCTGACTTCGCCAATGCGTGCAGCATGCCGCGCTATACGACGATGGACCTGCGCTACGCCTTTCAGCGCGATGCCATCGAGCTGGCGCTGGGCGTGAGCAACCTCGCGGATCGCAAGTACTACACGCAGGCCTTCCGCTGTGCCGGCGGCCAGGTGTCGTCGATTTATCCGGAAGACGGGCGTGCGTTGGTGGCCTCCTTGCGCTTGACCTTTTGAACAGAACCCCGCCACATGCCCGACAGCGAACTCATTCTTGGCGGCCAGCGCAGCGGCAAGTCGCGCTGCGCGGAGCTGCGCGCGGCTCGCTGGCTGCAGGGTGCAGACCGCTCGGCGGTGTTGCTGGCCACGGCGCATGCCGGTGATGACGAGATGCATGAGCGCATTGCCCGCCATCGCATGGACCGCGCTGAGCGCGTGCCGGGACTGGTGACCGAAGAGGTGCCGCGCGCTCTGGCTTCGGCCGTGCGCCGCTGGAGCCGGCCCCATCGTTTGATCGTCATCGATTGCATGACCTTGTGGCTGACGCAAATGCTGATGCCGCTGGCGGGCGAAGCGCTCAGTTCGGTGGCGCTCGAAGCGGCCTGCGACGAGCTGTACGCAGCGCTGAAAGCGGCGCCGGGGCCGGTGGTGTGTGTGTCGAACGAGATCGGGCTCGGGCTGTCGCCGATGTCGCGCGAGACCCGCCGTTTCGTTGATGAGCTGGGCCGGCTGCATCAGGCGCTGGCGGCGCAGTGCAGCGACGTGACCTTGATGATCGCAGGCATCGAGATGCCGGTGAAGCGGAAGGCGGGCGGATGAAGATCATGCAGAGATGGCTGGGCGCAGCGCGCTCCGGTGATCGCCATCCACGTCGTCACCGGTGGCTTGGGCTCGGCGTGAATGGCCTGTGCGCTTTGCTGTTCGCTCTGTCGTGTGCGGCAACTGGCGCCACATCGGCCAACCCGATCGAGGTGCCGGACTACCGAGGCAAAACGCTGAGCCTGCCAGCGCCGCCCCAGCGCATCGTCAGCCTGCTGCCTTCGCTGACCGAAGGCGTGTGTGCACTGGGCGCGTGCGCGCGCCTGGTCGGCACCGATCGTTATTCCAATTCGCCGGCCGAAGTGCTCGCGCTGCCCAAGCTCGGCGGGTTGGAGGATGCGCAGGTCGAGCGCATCGTCGCGCTGAAGCCGGATGTCGTGCTGGCCGCGCCCTCGGCCCGCGTAACCGACCGGTTAGAGCAATTGGGCGTGAAGGTGCTGGTGATCGACTCCAACACCCATGCCGAGGTGCAGCGCGGCCTCCTGAGCCTGGCGCAACTGTTGGGTATGCCCGACAAAGCCAGCGTGGTGTGGACGGCGATCCAGCGCGACTTGAGCTCGGCGGCGGCCCGCGTGCCGAAAGCCTTGCGAGGCCAGCGCGTTTATTTCGAGATTGACGGTTCCGGCTATGCGGCCGGCGCCGGCTCGTTCATTGGCGAGCGTCAGATCGGAAGAGCACACGT
>CAHJWV010000611.1 GCA_903643055.1 Burkholderiales bacterium
TAAGGGCAGGCTCATCAGGCCGGCGCCGCACAAGGCGCCGACGACGAAGAGCAGCGAATCGCCGGGAAGAAAGGGCATCACGACGACGCCGGTTTCGACAAAGATGATCAGAAAGAGCAGGGCGTAGACCCAGGGGCCATAGGCCTCCACGAAGGTGCGCAGGTGCGCATCGACATGCAGGATGAAATCAAGAATGACGGCGAGGATGTCCATGCGTCGGCATTATCCAGGGCTCTCGTTGGGATTCTTACAATGCCCCGATGAACGCCGTCCTGCAGCCCACCCCTCGCCGCCCCATCCGTGAACTGCCCGATGAGCTGATCAGCCAGATCGCCGCGGGCGAGGTCGTCGAGCGGCCGGCCTCGGTGGTGCGTGAGCTGGTCGATAACGCGCTCGATGCCGGAGCCACAGAGATCGTCATCAAGCTGATGGCCGGTGGCGTGCGCAGCATCCTGGTGGAAGACGATGGCCAGGGCATTCCGGCCGATGAGCTGCCGCTGGCGCTGCGCCGCCATGCGACGAGCAAGATCGCTTCGCTGAACGACCTGGAAAGCGTGGGCACGATGGGCTTTCGCGGCGAGGCGCTGGCGGCCATCGCGTCGGTGTCCGAGTTCAGCATCTCCAGCCGAACGGCAGGCTCGCCGCATGCGCAGCGCATCGATGCCCGATCGGGCGAGCTGGGGCCGGCGGCGCGCAGTGTCGGTACGAGTGTCGAGGTGCGCGAGCTGTTCTTCAGCACACCGGCGCGGCGCAAGTTCCTGAAGAGCGATGCGACCGAGCTGGCCCATTGCATTGAAGGCGTGCGCCGCCATGCGCTGACGCGCCCCGATGTGGGCTTTGCGATCTGGCATGAAGGCAAGCTGGTGCAGCAATGGCGCCGCGCGACCGCGTCGCAGCGCCTGCAAGACGTGCTGGGTGAAGAATTCATTCAGCAAAGCCGCGAGGTCGCGCGCGAGATCGGGCCGTTTCGCATCCAGGGCCGGGCTGGTGTGCCAGCCGCGGCGCGCACCCGGGCCGATCAGCAATATGTGTATGTCAACGGCCGCTATGTGCGCGACAAGCTGATCGCACACGGCGTGCGTGCGGCGTATGAAGATGTGCTGCACGGCGGGCGACAGCCGTCGTATGTGCTGTTCATCGAGATCGCACCCGAGCGTGTGGACGTCAACGTGCACCCGACGAAGATCGAAGTGCGCTTCCGTGATTCACGCGAGGTGCATCAGGCCGTCAGGCACGCGGTGGAAGCGGGCCTGGCGACGCCGCAGGCCGGGGGTGTGGCAGCGTCGGCCGAATTCACCGCCGATGAGGGTGGAGATCAAGTGGGGCCGGCGCTAACCGCCAGCTTGCCGTTCATCGAGGTGCCGCAAGCGCGGCCGTCGGCCAGAGCTTCCGCGGACGATCGCCCGATGGCTTATCGCCCGCCCGGTGCGCAAGGCTCGCTCGGCTTACAGCAGGCGGCCGTGCTGTATGCAAAGGAGGCCCCGACCACTTGGTCATTGAATCGAGCCGAAGCCGCGGCGCCTGCACCGGCGACATCGGCCGGCGAATCGTGGCCGCTGGGCAAGGCGATTGCGCAGGTCGGTGGTGTGTTCGTGCTGGCGGAGAACGACCAGGGCCTGGTGATCGTCGACATGCATGCGGCCCATGAACGCATTGTCTATGAGCGTTTGAAGTCGAGCCTGGGTGCGGCGGCGATCGAGACACAGGCCTTGCTGATCCCGGCCACCTTTGCGGCGACCGCGCAGGAAATCGCCACCGCCGAGGCGCAGGCGGCCCATCTGCAGCAACTGGGTCTGGACATCTCGGTGCTGTCGGCCACGACCTTGGCCGTGCGCTCTCGGCCCGCCGCACTGGCAGGCGGTAATGTGGTGGAGCTCGCGCGCAGCGTGCTTTTCGAGTTGTCGCAATACGACGCCAGCAGCGTCCTGGAGCGAGCGCAGCATGATCTGCTGTCCACGATGGCCTGCCATGGCGCCGTGCGGGCAAACCGTCAGCTGACATTGGATGAAATGAATGCCTTGCTGCGCGACATGGAGCGCACTGAGCGTGCCGATCAGTGCAATCACGGGCGGCCGACCTGGCGCCAGATCACGATGAAAGAGCTGGATGCGCTCTTCTGGAGAGGCCGCTGAGCCGACGTCATGGACCACAGTTTTCTCTCGGCCTTCATCCTGCTTTTGCTGGTGCTCGACCCGCTGGGCAGCCTGCCCGTCTTCATCCCGATCATGCGGCAGGTGCCGCGTGAGCGCAGGCGCTGGGTCGCCATCCGCGAAGTCGGCATCGCCTTTGGAGTGCTGTTCGCGTTCATGTTCTTTGGCGATGGCTTCTTGCGGGTGATGCGGCTCTCCGAGCGCTCGCTGGAGGTGGCTGGCGGCGTGATCCTGCTGATGGTTGCGATTCGAATGATCTTCAGCCATGAAGGCGGCGTCTATGGCACGCCGGAAGGCAAGGAGCCGCTGATCTTTCCGCTGGCGGTGCCTTTGCTTGCCGGCCCGTCGGCAATGGCTACGGTGTTGCTGCTGGCCTCGCGCCAACCGGATCGCTTGATTGAATGGGTGGCTGCGCTGACCTGCGCAATGGCGGTGTCTGGCGTCATGCTGCTGCTGTGCGACCGCATCCGCCGCTGGGTGGGCGATTCGGTCGTGTCGGCCACCGAGAAGCTGATGGGCCTGGTGCTGACGGCCATCGCAGTGGAGATGGTGCTGGCGGGTTTGAAGCGCTACTTTCTCGGCTGATTCAAGGCGATTACTGCGGGATCTGAGCGCTGATTGATAGCCTGGGTGAACTCGGCTTTGTGTGGATCGCTGGCTGAGCGCCAGGCCTCCACGAGCAAATCAAATCTTCCATGCATCCATGAAAAAAGCCGGTCTTGCGACCGGCTTGGGCATCACGAGAAAACGAACTCTCGATCAGAAGTTGTGGCGGATGCCGACAGCGATTTGCGAAGCCGCATCGTCGCCATCCGGCTTCACGCGGTTGTAGTACGCGAACACCTTGGTGCGCTTGCTCAGGTTGTAGTTCGAACCTACCGTGTATTGGCGCGCTTTCGGCGAATAGACATTGCCGCCGTTTGCCAGTTCGTTTTGCGTACCGAAGGCAAGGTGCAATTCAGCAGCGCCGATGTTGTACTGGCCTGAAACGCGAGCGATGGTTTGCGATGCGTCCAGAACCTGGCTCTTGAAGCGTTGCACGTAGCCGGTCAAAACGAAGGGCGATGCGTCGTACGAAGCACGGATGGCGAATTGCGAGTCTTCAACGGCATTGCGTTCGAAGCCGAAGCCCAGACCCAACGCGCCACCGCTCCAGTTCGCTGCCACGTCATAAGCAGCTTTGGCTGCCTGCACTTGGCCCAGAGCGTTAGTGACATTGGCACCTTCACCGGCCAGCACGCCAACTTCAACGGTCGCGCCGCTGAAGCTAGGGGTGCGGTACGAAACCTTGTTGCTGTCAGAGCCGAGGTACTTGTACAGCGCGTCAGCCGAGCTGCCGGTGCCGTGGTTCAGCAGGTCGGTGACGTCGGAGGTCGCGAAGTAGGCTTCGCTGGTGTAATGACCGGCCTTGATCTGACCGAAGTTGCCGGCGATGAACACCGAGCTCTCGCCTGCGCCGCCCCAGAAGCCCGTGCCATTCGTGGATTGGCCGTTGTCTGCGTTGAAGCGGTGTTCCAGCGTGAAGCCAGCCTTCAGGCCGCCACCCAGATCTTCCACGCCCTTGAAACCGAGACGCGATGCGTTGTTGGCCAGCACGGTCTTGGAATCGCCACCTTCTTTTTGGCGCTCGACGGATTCGTTCAAACGGCCATAGATGGTCACCGAGCTTTGAGCGAGGGCCGAGCCTGCTGCCACCGTAGACAGCGCGGCGATGAGGAGAGAGCGCTTCATGAACTTTCCTTATGTTGTAAGGCGAATGACTAAATTCGCTGGGTATCACGACAAGGGTGATGCATCAACTGCGATCTGCCCGAACCATGAGTCTATTGCGCGACTCATGGAAAACCCCCTTCGCGTTGCGCAAGTGCAACAAGAAATTATGTGAAGTGGGCAGCAGTGTCCGCTTATCGGCCGCGTTGATGCGCGGGCGCTTCGAGTTGCTTAGCTAGGAAAGACAGCAGCAAGGTAAGCGCGAGATAAACCGCTGAGATGGCGAGGTAAGGCTCCCAATAACGGGAGTACGCACCGGCGACGGTGCGCGCTGCCAAGGCCAGTTCGGCCAGGCCGATGGCCGAGACCAGCGATGAGTCCTTGATCAAGGTGACGCCTTCATTGACCAGTGCAGGCAGCATTCGCCGGAAGGCTTGTGGCAGCACGATGAATCGCATGGCTTGCGGGTGTGTCAAACCCAGGCTGTAGCCGGCTTGGGTCTGCCCGATGTGAATGCTTTGGATACCTGCCCGAAAGATTTCGGAGATATAAGCCCCCGCATTCAGCGTCAGCGCGAGCGCCCCGGAAAAGAACGCACCGTGAGATTGCCTGAATTCACGGGCTGCTTCACCTGCCAGCAGCAAGCCATGGTCTGGATGGATCAAGGCCGGCATCAGCGCGAAATGCACCAGCAGAATCTGAACGAACAGTGGCGTGCCACGGAAGAAGGTCACGTACGCGATCGTGACGACCCTCAGCGCCTTGAGCCCCCACGCGAGCGGAAGCGAATGCGGTTGAGGGGCGTCACGGGAACTGCTGATCAGGCCGAGCACCACGCCGAGCAGCAAGCCCAGCGCGATGGCCACAGCGGTCAGCTCGATCGTCGTCCACAGGCCATCAAGGAACAGAGGCGCATAGCCGACAAGGATATTCCAGTGCAAATCCACGAGCTAACCTGCGGCTTACTTGGAGGCCGCCGATGCAGGTGCAGCGGCCGAAGGTGCGTTGCCGAAGTACTTCGCGTAGATCTGGTCATAGGTGCCGTCGGCTCTGATGTCGGCCAGGCCCTTGTTGATCTTCTCCAGCAGTTCGGCATTGCCTTTCTTCACCGGAATGCCGTATTGCTCGGCCGCGAAGCTCTTGTCGCTGACGGTCTTGAATACGCTGCCTGCGTTATTGGTGACGTAATTGATGATCACGCCGTTGTCGGCCACCACGGCATCGACGCCGCCGGCTTCCAGTTCCTTCAGCGCCAGCGGTGTGGATTCGAAGCGTTTGATGTTGGTGCTGTTCTTGCCCTGCAGCTTGCTGACGACTTCATCGCCGGTGGTGCCGGTTTGCACGCCGACCTTGATCTTTTTCAGCTCGTCAAACTTGCTGATCTTCGAGGTCTTCTTGACGGCGATCAATTGCTGCGCATCGAAGTAGGGCGTGCTGAAGTCCAGCGTCTGCTTGCGCTCGTCGGTGATCGTGACAGCCGACACCAACAGGTCGCGGTCGCCTTGCTGAAGCGTGTTGAAGATGCCTTCCCATGGCGTGTTGACAAACTTCACCTCGATGCCGGCCTTCTTGGCAACCGCGGTGACCACATCGATATCGAAGCCAACGATCTCGCCCTTTTCGTTCTGCGATTCAAACGGTGCATAGGCTGCGTCGGTTCCGACCGCATAGACCTTGGCAGCGGGTGCTGGCGCGGAAGCTGCAACCGGTTCCGACGCCGCGGCGCTGGTTTCTGCAGCGGGCGGCTCCTTCTTGCCACAGGCGACGAGCACGAGGCCGGTGATCAGGAGCCCAGCGGTCTGCAGAAATCGGCGGGTGGTCACAACAGTCATTTCATATTCTCCGGGTTGATTCTCAAGCGGCCTTCAGTTGGGCACTTTGCACGCCAAGCACGTGGCGTGCCGCCGCAGTGTAAGCGCGCTCCTGCAAGGCTTTGCCTGCGGGCTTTCGAGCATGAGGTCATGAGCTTGCGGCAGGCCGAAGATATGATTCCGCGCGTCTGTGCGCAGCCCGCTGCGCGACGAACTTCGGCCCTTCGCGTGTCTGCCATTCCAGCCTCAGCCCCAGCCCCAGCGCCTCCCACAGCGGTGTCTTTGCCAACGAAATCATGGCCCGATCATTTGCCGTCGCTCGATGGCATCCGAGGCTTGGCGATTGCACTGGTGATCGTTCATAACGTCAATCTGCTGGCGCATGGCGCTGGCTTGTGGGGCCAGCTGTTGTCGCGGTTCGCAGGCTTTGGCTGGATCGGCGTGCAGCTCTTCTTTGTGCTCAGCGGGTTTCTGATCACACGCAATCTGCTGGCGTCCCAAGATTCGCCGCAAGCGCTGCGCTCGTTCTATGGCCGACGCATGCTGCGGATCTTCCCGCTCTATTACGCGACGCTGATCTTCTTCTTTGTGCTGTGGCCGCTGGTGGGCAGTTTGCCCAAGCCTTACGCCGACGAGGTGCCGACGCAGATCTGGCTCTGGCTGTTCCTGTCGAACTGGACGGAATGGAGCGGCATGGGCGGTTTGTCGCTGCCGCATTTCTGGTCCCTGGCGGTCGAAGAACAGTTCTATTTGCTGTGGCCGTTCGTCATTCGGCATCGCACACCGCGGCAGATCCTTCTGATCTGCATCGCCATCGCGCTGCTCAGCGTGGCTTCTCGTGCGGCCCTGCTTTGGTTCGAGTTCTCACCATTGCAGGTGTACACCTTCACCATCTCGCGGATGGATGCACTGGCGCTCGGCGCGGCGGCTGCGGCTTGCCTGCAGACGCCGGAGGCTGCACGCAAGCTGGTCGCGAATCGCTATCGCCTGCTGATGGCTGCAGCGGTGATCTTCATGATTGGCCGCGTCATCCCGAAGGCTTACGGCATGACCGATGCAATCGGCCAGATCCTTGGCTTCAGTTTGCTGTCGGTGGTGTTCACGCTGTTCGTGCTGGCGGCTGCCTGCGGTGACGCCGCGCCTTTGAATCGCTGGCAGCGGATGTTGCAATGGGCGCCGTTGCGCACGCTGGGCAAGTACAGCTTTGCGATGTATGTGTTTCATGCACCGCTGAACACCCTTGTCGGCGAACCGCTGCTGGCGCATTGGCAATGGCGAGAGCATCTGACGACGGGCCAGGCTTATGTGCATGTGCTGGGCATCGGCGCACTCAGCTTCGTTCTCGCCTGGCTTTCCTATCACTTGATGGAAAAGCACTTCCTGCGTTTGAAGCGTTATTTTCCGGTTTGATCTGCGTCGCTGGCCAAGCCTTGATCGCCGACCGGTTCGTCGACCGCTACAGCGGGTGAGACGACGCTGGGCAAGTTGGGCACGACGGTCGCTGCCAGAGAAGCCGATGGATTTACAACGGCGGCACTGACGACGGCGGCGGCTTTTTTTCTTGCACTGCGAGATGCAAGGGTGTGGGGTGATGCGTCGGCGACGTCAGATTCGCCGCTCAGCCAATGCCGCACATGCAACGCATCGAGCGCCCGAGACGACGAGGCGACCGCACCCATCAGCACGACGATCACCGTCCGCCCAGCGGCTTGCAGCCGCATCGTCAGGCAGCGGCCGGCTTCGTTGGTGAAGCCGGTCTTGGACGACAGGATGTTCCAGCCGGCCTTGCCGACCAGCCCATTGGTATTGCGCACCGCCCAGGGCAAGCCATTGACCAGCACCGAGTGCTCGCGCTGGCTGGTGATGTTGGAGATCACCGGGTAGTGCGTCGTGGCCTGCAAGACCTTCGCCATGTCGGAGGCGCTGGCGTGGTTCAGCGGCGATAGGCCGGTGGGTTCGACCAGCGTGGTTTGCACCAGGCTCAAAGCAGCGATCTTGGCGTCGGTGGCTGCATGAAAGGCGCTCAAGCCGCCCGGGAAATGGCGTGCCAGCGCCGAAGCGGCGTGGTTGTCGGAGGCGATCAATGCCAGTTCGATCAAGGTGCCGCGCGGCAGGCTGGCGCCGGCGGGCACGCCGCCCCGTGTGTGCTTGAGGTGATCCATGTCGAGTTCATCGATCAGCAATGGCTCGCTGGCATCCTGGCCGGCGTCGAGCACCACCATCACCGTCATCAGCTTGGTGAGCGATGCAATCGGGGCAGCGGTTGACGGGTCTTTCGACAACAGCACCTCGCCGGTGCTCTCATCGATGACGATGGCGTGGGCGGAACGAAAGTTCACCGCGCTCCAACTCGTGGCGCAGCAGGCCAGCAGCGTGGCAAAGACGAAGGTTTTGAGGGGACTGATCATGAGCAGGTGGCTTTCAGCCAAGGGCCGCGGACGCAGCGCATTTGGGCGTCCACGCGTGGGTGTTCGAGACATGCACGCCGGGCATCGGCCCGTCCCATTCGCCGCAGCTGACGGTATGCCACTCGCGACCCAGGCGGATGGCGCCCCATCGGTCGAGCAACACGACCATCGAGCCGGTTAGCAGCGGAGCGGTCAAGCGCGCGAAGCCGTCGCTGCGCAGCAGCCGTGCCGCTTGCTCATCCGACACGCCTTGCAACAGATCACGCAGCAGGCGTGCCAATTCCCAGGTGTCGCTCTTCGCGGTGTCGCCCGGGGCCAGCGGATGGATGCTGCCGTTGTGCATCAGCAGCAAACCGGGCGTCACGACGAAAGGGTGGGCCATGTCCAGATCGATCCAGCCATAGGTTGCGCGGCGCAAGTGAAGGTAGATCTCGATGCCAGCAGGCAGCGCGTCATTGAAGTCCATCAACGAGCCCAAGCCCATGCCGCGATCCCAGATCAGCTCGCTGCCCTGCACATAGAAGCAGCCCCAACCGTCCGGGTTTTTCTGGTGAACGTTTTCCAGGAAGCTGCGCGGGATGCAGCGATCGGCAGGTTTTTTGATGATCAGGCACATGCGTTGACTGTTCCGATGGCGAAGGCTGCGGCCGCATGCCGCTTGATTCGTACAACGTACATATCGGCGCAACGGACTACACGTGGAGCGTGTCTTGCGCAAAAAAGTGTGCCAAGGCGAAAGCGGGCCCCTGCTAGCGGCGCATCAACGCGTCTCGTGAACTAAGGACGCTTGCAGCTGCTGCGGAACGTCTGTTGCTTTAGCGCTCGAGGGGCTTGGCCGATGAGTGGTGAAGGGGCTGAGTGGAGTTCGATGATGAGTCTGATCGAAACAGCAGTGGGCCAGCTTACGGGGGCTATCGCGGCACGAAGCGCTGCGCGAAGGCGGTCGTGCGCCATGGCAGGTACCTGCGCGCAGCACACCGGTGCCTGCGCTTTCTCGTCGCCCTTGTTTCAAGGCGAGTTTTGATGCGCACCCTTCTTTTGTTGATTGCGGCGATTTTTGTCGGTGACGGGGCCAGGGCCGACAGCCGGCTCACCGAGACGGAGAACCGTTGGGTCGCCGCGGCCGCGCCGGTGATTGGCTTTGCGCAGACGCAGAAACTCCCGCTCGACATCATCGTGCTGCCTCAGGCCCAAGCAGGCGATTCGCCGCTGGCGCTGGGCCTGCGCGATGGCCGCTGCAAGCTCGTGCTGGCGATGCGCGGCAACCCGGCGGTGGCCAACACCGAGGCCGCGATACCGGCGGGCTTGTTTGACGTGGTCGTCGAAGCGATGGCCGCCCATGAATTGGCGCATTGCTGGCGCCATGTGCAAGGGGCTTGGGCGACCTTGCCCGGCGGTGCGGCCGAGATCGCAGGCGCGCCCGACTCGCAGGCTGTGGGTGAGACGGCCGAGATGGCTGCGATGGCGCAGTCGATGCGCGAGGCCCGGCGCGAAGAAGGCTTCGCCGATCTGGTCGCGCTCGCATGGACCTGGCGTCAGCACCCCGAGCTTTATCTTCAGGTGCATGCGTGGCTCAGCCGTGTGCGCAGCGATGTCAGCATTCCTGGCGAGCATCACGACACGCAGGCCTGGGTGAATCTGGTTCGCGATCCAACGGTGTTTGGCGACCGGCGTGGCCCTTTTGTCCAGGCGCAGGCGCCCTGGGTGCGCGGCTTGGCGATCCACGAGTGACCGGGGGAGCGAGATGCCGCTTCGGCGATGACGTCGCGCGGCTCTTTCGGCACTCACTGGTGCTGACTCGATGCAGTATCGTGCGGCCCTCACGCGCATTCCCCGGAACACCATGATCGTTCGCATTCAAATCGACCCGACCGCTGCATCGCTGTTCAACTATCAGGTGAGCTACGAAGCCGAGACGCTGTACGCCGACGAAGACTTGTCGACCTTGGTCGAAGCGCTGGTCGCGGCGGTTGAAGGTTTGTCGCCCGACGTGGTCGGCGTCGAAATCTGGCTCAGCGGCGTCGTGTCCGGCACCTATCCGCTGAACGTGCTGGCAATGAACCTGGAGCAGGTTGCACAGCATGCGCTGAACACGACCGAGGCCATTCAGGAGGCGATGCGCTGAGCCCACGGCCTGCAAGCAGCCTGTGGACGAAGGCAGGTCTTCAGGTGTCGGCGTTGATGGACCGTTTGCGGCGGATGAACACGCTCATGGATGCAATGCCCAAAAGCATCGCTGCGTAAGCGCTGGGTTCCGGTACCGATGTGGCCGGGTCCGCGGCAGCAGCAGGCCATGCGGGCAGGGGTGGCTCTTTTTCAGACTCCGTGCCCTGCAGATTGCCTGAATGTCCGCTCATATTTTCAGTGCCTACCTTGAGCGGAACATCCTCGTTGCGGTTGCGCTGTTCGGCGTCGATGACCGAGCCATAGACGCAGGCAGCCACGCCCATGCAGGCATCGACCGCCGGGCGCATCGGCGCGGCGTTGAAGTGATTTTCACGCGCAGGGTTGGCATCCGGGCTCGCCGCCCAGGACGCGTTATCCGCCCAGCGCCGGCCAGCAAGCGTCGGACTCCATCGCCGTGAGGCGTTCGCGAAGTTGATGGACGGCCGCCTGCCGGCGTTCAACACCAGGGGTTCGTCTTGAGCGTTCGCACCCTTCATCAAGCCCCGTTCCTGAACCTCGCTGGCCAGCAAGCTTGGCTCAGCAATCGATACGGCCCGCGCAGGGATGGCCGCACTCATGACAGCCCATGCGACCGCGGCCGCAAAAATCCAGCGATGAGACTTGCCAGGGAAAAAAGACGTTTCACTGGCGAGAGGTTTCATGGCGGGAGTATTTTTGGTGAACCTGCGAGTCTATCTTGTAGTTTGCGCCTACTCACATTTTATATTAGATTGACTAACGATTGTTACGACATGGGTCGTGCTCAGCAGGAATTGAAATCGACCCCAGCCAACTTGTCCGTCGGCCGTGTCGATGACGGGCGTGAGACCTCGCCGCGCGTCTTTGTCAGACGCAGTCTGTGGTGCGGCGCCAGCCTAAACGGGGGCAGGTCCCAGCGACTCGCGCATCATCAGTTCGGGCGAGAACTCGCGTGACACGTCGAGCTCGGTGGCGTAGCACATGTTCATCAGCAACCGGCAGGCATTCATGCCCATGCGGCCGATGGCGATGTGAACCGTGGTGAGGCGGGGCGACAGGAAAGAAGCGATGTCGGCATCGTCATAGCCAATCACCGACACATCACCGGGCACCGTCTTGCCGGCAGCTTGCAAGCAAGACATGGCGGCCATCGCGAGCTGGTCGTTGCAGCAAAAGAGCGCGGTGAAATCGACCTTCTGCTGCAGCAAAGCTTCTGCGGCCACCCAACCGCCAGCGGCCGTGAAGTCGGCATTGGCAATGGTCACGTCATCGCGTGCAATGCCAGCGCGCGTCAATTCATCGATGAAGTTTTGCAGGCGCTCGCGGTTGTCGGGTGCTGTCTGCAGCCCGGAGATCACCGCGATCTTGCGATGGCCCTGTGCCAAGAAGGCGCGTGCCGCCAGCTTGCCCGCTTCGAAGTGATCGACGCTGAAGCATGGGGGGCGCATGCCTTTGACCTCGCGGTTCACCACCGTGAGCCGCGGATATTTGTTCTTCAGCTCGATGCAGTCGGCGTCTTTGAGGGCGTCGTGGTCAGCACGATGCCGTCGCATTGGCGGTCGATCAGGAACTGCACACCGGTCAGGGCCTGGCGACGCGGGTCTTCCTGGCCGTAGCCGTTGGCGGCCACCATGTGCCGGCCATGCTGGCGCAGCTCGGTGTCGATCGCGTTGAGCATCGGGCCATAGAAGGGCCCGTGAAAATCAGGCACATAAACGCCGATGGTGCCTGTGCTCTGAAGAGACAGCGCACGGGCGATCGTCGAGGGCCGAAAGCCGAGTTGGCCGATGGCCGCGTCGACCCGCGCCGCGGCATCGGCCGAGAACGGGCCTTTGCCGGAGATCACCCGCGACGCGGTCGCCACGCCCACGCGCGCCAGTCTCGCGACATCTCGAATCGTGGTCATGGGGACGTGCGCCGAAGCTGGCCCGAAGTGAGGTCATTGACCCTGCAGATCAGGCGGGGCAAGCGCTGCGCACGCCCGGCCTTAAATGCGGTTCTGCGTTTCGCGATCGAAGATCGAAGCGCGCGACGAATCGATGCGCAAGCCGACTTTCGCGCCGACCGCCGGTTCATCACCCACCGCCACGCTGACCGACATCTGCTGGCCCAAGCACGACAGCCAGACGATCAGGTGCGAGCCCATCGGCTCGACGAGTGTGACTTCAGCCTGGCCGCTGGCGCTCGGGCCGGCGTCTAGTGCAATGTGTTCCGGGCGAATGCCCAGCACCACTTTGTGCCCGGCGCTCGGCGTTTCGGTGAAGGCGTAGTCGGCCAGCGGCACTTGCAGCGTCCAGGCCACGAACGAGAGCTTGCCGCTGCCGTCCTGCTTCAGTTCGCCTTCGAGGAAGTTCATGCTCGGCGAGCCGAGGAAGCCGGCAACAAACATGTTCACCGGCCGCTGGTAGACCGTGGAGGGCGCGTCGATCTGCTGAATGCGACCGCCGCGCATCACCGCCACGCGGTTGGCGAGCGTCATCGCTTCAACCTGATCGTGGGTCACGTAAATCATCGTCGAGCCGATGTCGCGGTGCAGTTGCTTCAGCTCGCGGCGCAATTCGGCGCGCAGCTTGGCATCGAGATTCGACAGCGGCTCGTCAAACAAGAACACCTTCGCTTCACGAACCAATGCGCGGCCGATCGCCACCCGCTGGCGCTGGCCACCCGACAGCTGGGCTGGCTTGCGGCGCAGCAGCTCCTTGAGCTGCAGCATCGAGGCGGCTCGCTCGACGCGGCGCTCGATCTCCGGCTTCGGCACGCCGTTGATGCGCAGCCCGAAAGACATGTTGCGCTCGACATTCATCGTCGGATACAGCGCATACGACTGGAACACCATGCCGATGGAGCGATCTTTCGGGTCGGCCCAGGTGACGTCGTTGCCGCCAATGTCGATGCGGCCTTCGTCGGCATCGAGCAAGCCCGCAATCGAATGCAGGAGGGTCGATTTGCCGCAGCCCGACGGGCCGAGCAGCACGAGGAATTCGCCTTCGGCAACTTGTAGGTTCAGATTTTCGAGGATGGGCGTGGAGCCAATCTTTACGTGCAAGCCATGAATGGAAACGCTGGACATGGAGAGATCAACCTTTCACGGCACCGGCCGCAATGCCACGGACGAACCAGCGGCCAGACACGAGATAGACCAACAGCGGCACGAGCGAGGTCAGCACCGTCGCGGCCATGTTGACGTTGTAGAGCCGCTCACCCGTGGTCGTGTTGATCACGTTGTTGAGCTGCACGGTCATCGGCAGGTGCTCGCGCCCTGCGAACACCAAGCCGAGAATGAAGTCGTTCCAGATGCCGGTGACCTGCATGATCACCGCCACGACCAGGATCGGCAGCGACATCGGCAGCATCAGCTGGATGAAGATGCGCCAGAAGCCGCCGCCGTCGATGCGCGCGGCCTTGAACAATTCGTTCGGGATCGAAGCGTAGTAGTTGCGAAACAGCAGCGTCATCACCGGCATGCCGAAGATGGTGTGGATCAGCACGATGCCCGGCAACGTGCCGAACAGCGACATGCTGGCGAAGGCACGCACCATCGGGAACATGATGACCTGGTAGGGCACGAAGGCGCCCATCAGCAAGATGATGAAGAGCGTCTGGCCGCCACGCGGCTTCCAGAAGGACAGCGCATAGCCGTTGAGCGCACCGATCATGATCGAGACGATCGTGCTGGGTACGACGATCGACACCGAGTTGAAGAAGCCACCGCGAATGCCTTCGCATTGCAGGCCGGTGCAGGCCGAGAACCAGGCGGTGGCCCAGGGCTCCAGCGTCATGTGGAGCGGCAACGAGAACAGGTTGCCCAGGCGGATTTCCTCCATCGGTTTGACCGAGGTGATCAGCATCACGTACAGCGGAATCAGGAAGAAGGCCGCAGCGGTCAGCAAGAAGGCATAGAGGCCGATGCGCGCGGGCGTCCAGCGTGGGCGCGCCTTGCGGCGAGTGGAGGTTTGGGGGTCGGCGGTCATCGCAGCAGAAGTGGCAGGGGAAAGACGGGTGGCACTCATCAATGGCCTCCGTTGGCCTCGCGGCGGGCCGCACGAGAGCGGGCATACATCAGCGGCGCCAGCAAGGCGACCACGGTCAGCAGCAGCACGGTGGACGCAGCGGAGGCGAGGCCGATGTTGGAGCGGCCGAAGAGGTTGTCCATGATGAACTTGCCGGGCACTTCGCTCGCGAGGCCCGGGCCGCCCTGCGTCATCGCGATCACCACGTCATAGACCTTGACGACACTGAACGACAGCAGCACGAAGGCCGTGCCGATCGATGGGCCGAGCATGGGCAGCACGATGCTGAGGTAGACGCGCCAGGTCGGGATGCCGTCGATGCGGGCGGCCTTCCACAGGCTGTCATCGATGCCGCGCAGGCCGGCCAGCATCAGTGCCATCACCAGACCCGATGCCTGCCAGATGGCGGCCAGCGCGATCGCCCACATGACCTTGTCCTGGCTCACGATCCAATCAAAGGTGAAGCTCTCGAAGCCCAGGCTGCGTACCGTCGCCTGGATGCCGAGCTCGGGGTTCAGCAGCCATTGCCAGATCAGGCCGGTGGCCACGAACGACATCGCATAGGGATACAGAAATACCGTGCGCAGCACGCCTTCGGCGGCGATTTTCTGATCGATGAACACGGCCAGCAAGAAGCCGATCACCAGGCAGGCGCCGATGAAGATGACGCCAA
>CAHJWV010000612.1 GCA_903643055.1 Burkholderiales bacterium
AGCCAAGTGGTGGCGCACCACAGCGGCCCACGCACAGGCCCCAGCCACTCTGCACGTTCAAACTCAACGTAATCCATGTTCTCGCGCGAGGCACAGGCGCACCAGGCCGCTTCGGCAATTTGTTGTGGGATTGGATCGTCCGACACCGCGCTGAAGCGAAAGACGATCCATTCATACAGACCAATACCCAGCACGATGCGAGCACGCAGTGTCAGCTTGCTTGCAAGCTCCAACACATCATCCGCACGCGACCGGAAATCCTCGCTCGCGCGCGTGTCGTCCCACAGGTAGCGAAGGATTGGATCGTCAGCGCCTGAAGTCGCAATGGCCGGGATGGGATCTAAGGACACCGCTCAGGTCACCAGGTAAGGGTTGGCCTTGATGTCCAGGTTCTGGGTGAAAGTGGCATGGGCAGCACGCGTAGCGTCGTCTTCCACATAGGTCGCATCAAACGAGGCCCGTGATACGGATGCTTCGTGCGCGTAGTCAAAGACTTCCAAATCTGGGTCATAGGTCGCATTGCGGGGGCGGGCCGCAGCGAGCGAGCGAAGCACTGAAGCCAACCAAGCCTCAAAAGCCTTGGGGTCTGGCGCAACATGCCTAGCCAACTCAGCCTGACGTTCGACGGTTTCAGCGAGATAGATGTTGCCATCTGCGTACTGCCGAGCGAGGTCGCCGAGCGTCATCAAAGATTGCTCTAAGGGCCGCAGTACCGGTTCCAGCACATGGTCATCAGGTAAGTCATAGTCGAGCGAAGGTGATAGTTCCGGGCGGTCGATGGTTACCCAGCCGGCTTCCACACGCTGCAAAGCGTCCGATACATCGGTCAGCCCTGAAAGTCGCCACACAACCCACTCGACCAGCGCCAAACCGAGGCCCATCTTTGCGCGGAAATCTGCTTCATTGATGGCGCGGAAAAGGCGGGTGTTGTCGCCCTCGGTCTCAACCAACTTCAAGCCAATCTTCTTGTTCCAGGCGTAGGTAACAGGTGCGTTGGCGATACCGGCGGCGGCAATGTAGGGTGGCATGAATAACGTCATAGGTGTCCTGAGTTGGTTTCGCGGAAAAGGTTAACCGTCGATAGCCTTCAATAGCTTCATGCGTGCAGAGTCCGATCCATCGCAGTGCTCCGGAGACAGTACGACAGGTTTCCCCTTCTTGTTGCACAGAGTGATCTCGTGCCCGCATTCCTTGACCTTGCACATCATTCCTTGACCTTGCACATCATTCCTTGACAGGCCTTGCACGGCATTTTGGATCGTTTGCCGTTGCCTTTGCGCCAGTCAATGCTAAAGGTCATTCGGCGTGGTGCGGCGTTCAAAAGCTCATCGAGCAATCTTGCTTCGGCATGCCCCGATTTTTGCATCGATGGAGCGCCGTGCACATGGCCACAGGGGCCCGGTGCACCTCGACGCACGGCCTTGCTGCCCCCCGGAGACAGCGTCTGGGGACATTTTTCGAAAGCCTTCATGTTGTTGTGAGCGCTGCGCACCTTGGTGCTGCCTCCGCCAATCGGTGTACGTTTGACCGAAGAGATCGTCGTGCCGTTGCCAGTGCCGTTTGCGCCGACCAAAGTCTTATCCTTGGTTTTGCCGGACAGCTCCTGTCGGCGGTCGGTGTTGGCCTGCTGCAGCTCCTGGCAATCGCTTGCTACGCCGGCCGGCTGCATGCTTGCTTGATTGACGGTGCTTGTGCCCGGGTTGCCAGTGGCCATCGTCGCTCAGGCGTTGTTGTGCAAGGTGAGGTCGAGGTGGCGCACTGCATTGGCGCCTTCGAACTTCACGTCGAAGGACCAGGCGGCGAACACTGTCTTGCCCTCCAGCGTGTGACTGACCACGCCCATCCCAAAGGAGCGAGTCGCGGCCTTGTCGCCCTCGCTCTTCTTGTAGACCGAACTGTTTTTCATTCCGACCTCTTCTCCGCCGACCTTCACCGTGCGGGTTCCATCGTGGGTATCCGAGGCCTTCGAGAAGTTCGGATAAGGGATCGGGAGAGGTCCGGCGGGAGGGCCAGGAGGTGACAGGCAGATGTCCGGCATCGCGGCCATTGATTCGTTAGCGTCTTTACCGGCAGAGACTTCGCGGCCGTTGGCGAACACGTTCTTGCTCATCGCATGCTCAGCGGGCCTGCAACCACGAGTGCCGCGCGGGCACCATCGTCATTGCCGACATGAATCAGGCCAAGCCGGCCAGGTGCATAGCCTTCAAGGCAAGCATGGCGTGCCTGCTGCAGCAGACAGGGAATGATGGCAGCGCCGATCTCACCCAAGAATTCAATCGGATGCCACATCTCCATCGCACGCGCTCTGGAGTCTTGATCAAGGCGCGCTGCCACAAAGAGGGCTTCCTTGAACTTGTAGTGCTCTCCAGACACGTCGGTCAGGCGATAGCCGATGTCGGCCATGTTCACCCCGGCCGCATCGAGTGCTTCGCGTACTGCGGCTGTCATGCCTTCGCCTCGCAATGGCTGGGTACTTCCAATGGCGGCGACTTCATGAGCCAAGCCGATGCCGAGCAATTGCAAAGCATCTGCGGACGCATCCAGCACGCCGCCGACCAGGACAGCGCAACCTGCTTCGCCAGGAAAGAACCCATTGGAGTTCGACGCAGTCATGAGACGACGGCGCTCGACGTAGTCGTCAAGCATGGGCTGGTAAAGAAAGCTGTCGACGCCCGCCACGATCACGTGCTGCACGGTGCCTGCGGCAATCAGGTCGCGAGCTGCAACCAGACACTGCGCGCCACCTACCTGGTCACCGGCAATTGCACGCGATTTCGGATGACGAGGAAGCTCAAGGCGAGCTTCGATGCCCTCCATCAGTTCCCGGTCCATGTTGGCAAAGCGACCCGCGCGCGTGGTCGACGGTATCGCAATCAGCAGCGGAATGTTGGCGGTTTGGCTGCCCGCCGCAGCAAGGCATTCAGAGATGGCCGGTGCCACGAGTTCCACCAGCTTCCCAGTGCCCTCCCACCAGTGCGGAAGGCTCACCTTGGCGCCGGCGAGCCTTTTGCCCGATTCCGGGTCGACCCACGGTGTCTCCTCGACTGCGCTGATGCCAGCACGCAGAGCCGCGAGAGATGCCTCCGCGTTGTAGCCGAGGCCGGTCACCATGCCGCCCGCCAGGATTTTCAATCCGGTCATGGGCTGGTCTTTCGGGCACGCACCGCATCGCCGAGACTGCGGTAATAGGTTTTGCCTGGAAAGCGCTGGCTGCGCTCGCGCGTCGGCGTATCTCCAACAAGCGTCTCTCTGACGTCGAAGATGTCGCGACCCAGCGGCAGAACCACCCGCCATGTCAGCGTGAAACGCTCTTCGTCCGGCTCCAGCACGATGGTGTCCAAGTTGCCATGCCGTACAACTTCCCGTCCCCGATGGGGGATGAAGGTCACCGGCATCGAGACCTGAGGCAGAAGGAAGGAGCGATTGCCGTCCGGCGTCAGATTGCGCAGAACAATTTCTTCACCGCCCACCGGATAAGGAATGATCTGCTCTGAAGGCGCCGCCTGAAAGTAGCGCTCGTCGAAGTCCGAGGGCCACAGGGGAGCCACGGTCTTTTGCCATGCCTCATCGTAGGTGCCGACCCAAGCCCGCCGTGGCATCCAGTTGCGTCCGATGGGTGACAGTGCCATCGGACAATAAGTGCCTGCGTGGTGACGCACCGGGTTGTCGGCCTCTTCGGTATTTGATAAGGGTTGTCCATCAATGTCGTGGGTTCTGTGCCGATAGCCGCGTCCCACCGGATTGGCTTCAAAGGTGTGGATCGCGCCGTCGGCCTCCTGCGTCCGATCTGTGCCGCCAAACGCTCGGTCGTAGGTGAGAGGCATCGACGCAAAGGGCTGCGGCTCGCTCGCGCGGACCATGGTCAGTCGTTTTTGCCAATGTCGATCACCGACGACTACAAAGTGTTTGACCATCGTTCCTACACGCAGGCCCACCGCGACTCGGCTGGTCAGGCGTTGCGGTGGAGCCCAA
>CAHJWV010000613.1 GCA_903643055.1 Burkholderiales bacterium
TGCTCGGCTACTGTGTGCTGGCGCACCGCTCGGCCGAGCCGGGCCATGCAGTGCTGATCAAGCATGTCGGCAGCCAGCCGCTGCTCGATCTCGGCATGCGGCTCGGCGAAGCCTCCGGCGCCGCGCTGGCGTGGCCGCTGCTACAAAGCGCGGTCGCGGTGTTGACGCAGATGGCCAGCTTCGAATCGGCGGGAGTCTCGCAGCAGGAGATGCTTTGATCGCGCTGACGCCTCGATCAATGTGCGCCGGGTGTACGGTGCGTTGTGCATCGGCTGCGTGTGTGGTCAGCGCCTTAGCTCCCGGCGCCTTTGGGCGCGCCACATGACGCATGGCATGACGCATGGCATGACGCATGAGCTCCGGCTCTTCTTCATCGCGCTGCAGTTTTTCACCCGCGTGCCGGTGCCGCGCTGGGTGGGCTTCGAGCCTGCGTGGTTGAACGACAGCGCGCGCTACTTTCCGCTGGTCGGCACCCTGGTTGGCTTGATGGGCGCGGTCGTGCTGTGGGCTGGTAGCCTGGTGTGGGCGCCGGCGGTGGCGGTGGTCTTGTCGATGATCGCGACCGTGATGTTGACCGGCGCCTTCCATGAAGACGGCTTGGCCGACACCTGCGATGCGCTCGGCGGCGCAGTTAGCCGCGAGCGGGCGCTGGAGATCATGAAGGATTCGCGCATCGGCAGCTACGGCGCGGTCGCGCTGGTGCTGGTGCTCGGCCTGAAGGCGGCCACCCTCGCTGCGATGCCACTCGGCCTGGCCGGGCCCGCGTTGCTGCTGGGGCACACCGCATCGCGCGCCGCGGCGGTCAGCCTGATCCGCTGGTTGCCATATGCCGGCGATGTGTCGCAGGCCAAGGCCAAGCCGCTGGCACGGCGCATCTCCATGGCCGGTTGGTGCATCGCCTGCGCCTGGGTAGCGCTGGTTGCGGCCGCTTTATTACTGTGTCAACCCGCGTGGTGGTCCTTGGTCGCGCTCGGTTTGCTGCTGGCTTCGATTGCTACCGTGGCTTGCGCGCGCTGGCTGAAGCGCCGGCTGGGTGGCATTACGGGTGATGGCCTCGGGGCCACGCAGCAGATCACCGAACTGCTGCTGCTGCTGGGTTGGGCGGCGGCGGTGCGATGGTTGTGATGGCGGACGCGGCAACGGCAGCGTGGGTGATCTGGCGCCATCCGCGCCCGGAGGGTGCTGCGGGCCGCTGCATTGGCCGCACCGATCTGCGGGTCGACCGGCGCAAGGCCAAGCGCCTGGCGCACCGCATCCGCCAGCGGGCCCGCTGCGAGGCGTGGCCCGCGGTGGTATGGACTTCACCGCTGCAGCGTTGCGCCGATGTCGGACGTTGGCTGGCGCGCTGGGGCTGGCAGCATCGGCTCGATGCACGCCTGTTCGAAGTCGACTTCGGTGCGTGGGATGGGCTGACCTGGCAGGCGATCGGTGCCGGGCCGGTGGCAGCCTGGTGCGATGAATTCACCGACCATGCGCCGGGCGGCGGTGAATCGGTGCGTGCCTTGATGCGGCGCTGTGCCGGCTTTCTCGCCGACGTGGCCGGCACTCAGAACTGCGCGCAGGCGCCCGTGCTGATCGTCGGCCACGCCGGCTGGATCAATGCGGCCCGCTGGCAAGGTCAAGGGCGCCAGCCGCCGTTCGATGCGGCGCAGTGGCCGGCAGCGCTGGGCTATGGACAGTGGGTTTCAGGTGCGGCCGATGCCGTTTCGTCAAGTGACCCAAGTCCGTGAACACAGCGCCTTGAAGCCGATCGGCAACAGGAATACCTAACTTCTCAGGTGATTGAAATGTGCTCCTAGAATGCGTTTCACAAAAATCAGCGGAGGATGAATGCTGGATTGCAAATTTGCCTTGAACGGCAAGGAAATGAGTGAGTTCAAGATTGGCGCGTCGGCTTGGCGCGCTTTCACTGGCCAGGGCTCGGAGCGCAACAAGCGCAAGTTCATGTGTGCGACCCCCGCGAGCCCGATTCCGCCCGGCAGCTATTACATCGTCGACCGGCCGTCGAGCGGCGCACTGGCCGGCTTGAAGGACGGCGCGAATGCACAAGGCCTCGGCTTTGCGCTGTATGCCGATGATGGCCGCATCGAAGATGAGACCATGCGCGATCTGATCGCGCGAGGCAACTACCGCCTGCACCCTGCGGGCGAGGTGGGCAGCGGCATGGGCTGCATCAAGATCCATGACAAGGGTCAGTACCAGTTCATCGCCAAGATGCTGCGCAATGCGATCGCCTCGCCCATTCCGGGCAGCACGATGCAGGCCTACGGCAAGCTCACCGTGGTGTGACGAGGGGTGTGGCCCGTTCGTCGGCCACTGAGCCTGCAGGCTGTGGGTGATGCGAGGCAGGCGAGGCGGGCGAGGCCTTGCCGGCTGACGGTGCGGGCGGAACGCTCAACTGCATCTCGCCCACGCGGCGCAGGTAGTAGTCGACGAACACGCGAATGCGTGCTGGCAGATGCTGGCGGTGCAGGTAGCAGATGTAGTGGGCACGCCCCGTCGGCGCATGGTGATCGAGGAAGCTCACCAACTCGCCGCTGCGCAAGTCGTCAAGGGCCTGATAGCCGGCGACCTGCGCGATGCCGAGGCCTTGGCGCACCGCATCGATCACCAGTTCAGGATCGTTGAATACGCGCCGGCCTGTCGGCATGAACTTGCGCACGCGCTGCATTGCCGTGCCGGCACTGTCATCAAGCACTTCGAATTCCCATTCGTACAGGCGGCCCGAGCCCAGGCGGAACTGGATGCAGGGGTGCTGCTGCAGCTCATCGAGGCTGCGCGGCAGGCCGTGCTTCGCAGCGTAGGCCTTGGAGGCACACAGCAGCATCTGCATCGGTGCGAGCTGGCGCGCGACGATGCCGCTGTCTTCCAGCCGGCCGTTGCGGAAGGTGACGTCGATGCGGTCCACGATGAAATCGGTCATTCGATCGTCGAGCACCAACTCGACTTCAACGCCGGGGTGCGCTTGATGAAATCCTGCCAGCAGCGGTGCAACCACCTTGCGGCCAAAGCCCACGGTGGCGCACACCCGCAGCGGGCCGCGGGCCGGGCTGCCTCGCAGTTCACGCATGTGATGCAGTGCCTGCGCGATCTGCTCGACGCCGGGGCGGCAAGCGGCATGGAAGACCTCGCCTTCGGCCGTCAGCGACACGCTGCGCGTCGTGCGACGCAACAGCCGCGTTTGCAAGTGTTCTTCGAGCTTTTGCACGCTGCGGCTGACCGCTGAGCGGCTCAGCCCCAGACGCAACCCCGCCTTGACAAAGCTGCGCTCGGCCGCCCCGGCCATGAAGGCCAGAACGCCGGGATAGCTGGCCGCAAAGCTCGAGACCAGCGGATCGGAGGGCATCGGTAACGCAGGTGAATTCATCGGCGGGGGTGGCATGGAAAGAAGCGTACTACGAGCGACAAGCCGGCTGCATTGGTGCGTCTGCGTCAACAGGCTGGTGAGCGCCTTGCAGACACTTCGCAGCAGCCCTCTTTCTAGAATGGCCGGCTCCCACCTTGTCCATCTCATTGATCTCCATGGCCCCAAACGATAAGAAACATGATGCCAGCGCGATGAACGGCCACTCTGCGTGGGCCTGGCTGCCCTGCCTGCTGGCGGCACTGGCGTATCCGCATTTGCTGGCGCTCTTCCATGCGCAGAACAAGGCCGGCAGTGTTTGGCTGGCGATCGCCAGCATGGTGCTGGCGTTTGGCGTCAGTGCCTCTGGTGGGGCGACCGTGCTCTGGGCCGGATCGTCAGCAGCCGGGGACGGCCGCCGTTTGATCCTGCGGCGCTTTGCTTATCTCGTGGTGGCCGCGCCGCCGCTGTTCACCTTTTTGG